>WGBT01000024.1 GCA_015494185.1 Hyphomicrobiales bacterium
TCGCTCGCCTCACCCTTTTCCGGGTGAGCGGCGATGGGTCTGGAAGGATGGCGGGCCATCCTTTTGGTGAATCGGAAGCGAGCTTGTTTGTGGCCAGATCGATAATGAACGGTATTGCTGGGGGGCGACCAACTGAATTCTCAACAAGATGCGGTCAGTCAGTTCAAATCTGGTTTTTTATCGCCTATCATTGATACATAGAGGTTCGATACATAGAGGTTCCCCAAACCGCTAAACCCCTAAACCGCTAAACCCCTAAATCGCTAAACCCATGTGACGAATTATGTCCACTATCAAGAAATTCTCGCTTTCGCTTGCAAGCTTTGCCCTGGTCCTTTTTGCTCTTGCCATGTGTTCACGGGACACCGGGCCGCTGACCTTTTTCCGGATCGGCACCGGCAGCGCCGGCGGGACTTATTTTCCCATCGGCGGACTGATCGCCAATGCCATTTCCTCGCCACCGGGCAGTCCTTGCAGCACGCGTCCCCACCCTCAAGCCTTGCAAAGCGCCAAAGCCGCCGTTTCGGCCTCCCCTGAACGCGATTGCGGCGTCCCCGGTCTTGTCGCCATTGCGCAGTCAACCAATGCCTCGGCACACAATGTGACCGCGGTCAATGCTGGCTATCTGGAAGCTGGGCTGAGCGGCGCGGCCACCTTGTTTCAAGCCTATCATGGCCAGGGTAAGTTTAAAGGTTTCGCCAAGTCCAATGTGCGGGTGATTGCCAATCTCTATCCGGAACATCTGCATCTGGTGCTGCCCAAAGGCACCAAGCTTGAAAGCCTTGAAGATTTACGGGGCAAACATATAGGCATTGGCCAAGCGGGGTCTGGCACCCAAGTCGCGGTGATGGCTATTCTCAAAGCCCATGGCATCAGCCGCCAAGATATCATCCCGGCTGAGATCAACATGGCACAAAGTGCTGAACGGCTGGCTGATGGTCACCTCGATGCTTTCTTCTATACCGGCGGAACCCCGATTGCCGCCATTATTCAGCTCGCCGCCACCGCAGGGCTGGAACTTTATGACTTCAAACCCGAAGAAATCAAAAAGATCAATCAAGTCTTACCCTACTATTTGCCACAGGTGATCAAGGCGGGCACCTATGCCGGCGTGGATTACGACGCCCGCACCGCCGCCGTCAATGGAATTTTGATTACACATAAGGACCAGCCGGAAGAGTTGATTTATCAAATCACCAAAACCCTGTGGAGCAAGCGCAGCCGCAAAATGTTTGACAACGGCCACGCCAAAGCCAAGGAAATCCGTCTGGAGACTGCCTTGCAAGGCCTTGAAAAGCTCAACGTCCCGCTGCATCCAGGGGCCGCACGGTTTTACCGCGAGGCCGGATTGTTATAGCGGGAAAAGTCTCAGCTTGATCGGGCAGACAGCAACCGGCTGCCCGGCCCATCTGAGCCCAACTTGTCACTACAGTGTCTGTACTTGCCGGTCAGCTTGTCGATCAACTTGCCTATTCACCTGCTTCCCCCTTGTCATTAAGGGTAATTTCCCACAAATATCGATAAAGACTGAAAAATCTGCCAGTTTCACCGATGGCGGCCGCAAATTGGCCCTTATTGGGTCACATATTTTCCTTAAACAAGCGGCCTTTACGCTGTAGAGTAAATCTGCGACATGACAGCGCGACAGACGTTCAGACGTTGGGGTTTTAAGATGAAAGTACGGTTTGGGACGATTTGGGGGCTCTATTGCGTATATACATTTTTTGGGCTTACGATAATCTCACCCGCCATCGCAGCCCCCGTCAACATCACTGAAGACATGCCCTATGTAGATATCGTCATCAAAGGCCGAACCTACCGCATTGACCGGATTCAGGATAACAATCACAAGCTCACAAACAGTTATGCCAAGACCTCCCGTCCCTGTCCGCCCTTTTGCATCCACCCGATAAAAGCGGCAGAGGGTGTCACCACAGTGGGAGAACTCGAACTCATTCGTTTTCTGAAAGAAAAAGTCGAAACCGGAAAAGGCGTGCTGGTCGATGCGCGCATCCCAGCCTTTTACGAAAAGGGCACAATCCCCGGTTCGGTCAATATTCCCTTTACATTATTCTCCCAAAAGAAGAACGCTTATTTAGGAAAAATCTTCAGGGTTCTTGGGGCCACCAAAAATATCGATGGCACATGGGACTTCAGCAATGTTGTCTCACTGCTGCTTTATTGTAATGGCCCCTGGTGTGATCAGTCCCCCAAAGCAATCCGAGCGCTGATAGCAGCGGGGTATCCAAGAAACAAGCTGTTCTATTACCGGGGCGGAATGCAAAGCTGGCAAGCGCTGGGGTTGACAACCATCGTGCCCAAAACCACCAATTAAATCATCGAACGATCAATATTTTTCGTTTGCCTGCGACAAAACGACAAAATATTGTAAAATAATAAGAGCAAAGTTTTACGCAAATGACGTCTCGAAGCGTATCAGTATATGGAGTATTTCGATGACGAAACGCGATGCGAAACCCAGCACCACTGGCGCAGGGGGATACATAGGGGCGCACGCAGGCGGACGCAACGCATCATCCGCTTCTCGACAGAACCATTCTGGCGAAAATCGTGCACCAGAAAATTTCCCGGAGCCCCCAAAGCCGCAACCTGTCTTGAAAACGGCAGATCCTGAAAAACTCGCAGCGCTACGCGAAACTTTGCGGCAGGCCAAGGAAATGAAAGCCAGCCAGGCTGGTAGTCTGAGGTCTGCTGAGCACGCCAATCCGGCGGCACCACGCCCCCCCTTCAAAA
>WGBT01000025.1 GCA_015494185.1 Hyphomicrobiales bacterium
ATTCATATTCCTTCCCTTGATCAAAATGGCCCCGTGGACCATTTGTTTGGAACATGTCCCCGCAAAAAATATCACTTTTGTGGAACGTGTCTAACCGCGCATGAAATCAACAAAGCGTTCAAACAGGTAGTGGCTGTCTTGGGGGCCGGGGGAGGCTTCAGGGTGATATTGGACGGAAAACACCGGGCGATCTTTGAGGCGGATTCCGCAATTACTGCCATCGAACAATGATATATGGGTTTCTGCAACCGATTCGGGCAGGCTCTCACGGGAAACCGTGAAACCATGATTCATGCTGGTGATTTCCACCTTGTTGGTGGTGAAATCCTTGACGGGATGATTGGCGCCATGATGTCCCTGATGCATTTTTTCGGTTTTGGCGCCAAGTGCAAGGGCCAGCATCTGATGACCTAGGCAAATCCCAAAGATTGGCAAGCCGGCCTCGATAAGTTTCCGAATCTCAGGCACCGCATAGCGTCCTGTTGCGGCAGGATCGCCAGGACCATTGGAGAGAAAAACACCGTCTGGCTCATAGGCCAATACCGTTTCGGCAGAAGTGGTAGCTGGTACCACTGTGACCCGGCAGCCAACTGACGCCAGGCACCGCAGAATATTGCGTTTGATGCCAAAGTCCAACGCCACCACGTGAAATTCTGGTTGCTGCAAAGTTTGATAGCCTGTGGCCCAGTCCCAACGCTTTTCATCCCAGCTGTAACTTTGGGCGCAGGTGACTTCCTTGGCGAGATCCATACCGACAAGCCCCGGCCAACTTGCCGCTTGCTCGCGCAGCGCATTAAGATCGAATTGGCCGGCGCTGTGATGGGCGATCATGACATTGGCCATTCCCTTTTCTCTGATCAAAGCAGTCAGGGCACGGGTATCGACATTGGTTATCGCGATAATGCCACGGGCCTTGAGCCAGTCGTTGAAATGTTGGGCCGCGCGGTAGTTTGATGGGGCGGTGATATCGGCACGCAAAACACAGCCGCGCACGCCAGAAGTGGCCGCCAGGTTCGCCGTCTCGATGTCATCGGGATTGGCCCCCACATTGCCGATATGGGGGAAGGTAAAGGTGATGATCTGCCCGGCATAGGAGGGATCGGTCAAGATTTCCTGATAACCGGTCATGGCGGTATTGAAACAAAGCTCGCCAACCGCTTCACCAACCGCCCCCAGACCATGACCATAAATCACGGTTCCGTCCGCAAAAACCAGACACGCGGTTGGCTGCGACAGAAATTTGGGATAGCTTGCGCTTGAAGTTGTCTCACGCCTGGTTGATTGATCGACAGCTATTGTCATATCGTCTAAGTCCTGTTGAGATGAGCCAGAGAATCCTTAGGGCAAGGCGGTCAAAAGGTCAAATCTCCCTTAGCGGCAGTGTACCAATTTTAAATGAATTTCTTTAAATCAATTTTTACCTTGGGTCATGACAATCTCACACTTTAGTAAAACTTCTGATGAACAGGTTGTTTGCCTTGTGCATCCTCTTTCTTGTGCATCAGACGCTTTGTGTAATAGAAAAATAATAACGCTTTTGCTGTGGAGGCAATTATGCGGTCGAAAATCAGTGCGGCCTTGAAAGACGCGATCAAAGCGCAGGACAAACGGCGCAGCTCGACCTTGCGGCTGATCATGGCGGCCATCAAGGATCGGGACATTTCGGCGCGTTCGAAAGGCCGTGAAGCCGTCTCTGATGATGAAATCTTGGAAATTTTGGCCAAAATGATCAAACAGCGCCGGGAGAGCGTTGCCACCTATGAGCAGGCCGGACGGCTGGAATTGGCGCAGCAAGAGCAGCAGGAAATCGATATCATATCCGAATTTTTGCCCCAACAGATGAGTGACGACGAAATCGCCGAAGCCGCCAAGCAAACCGTTGAGGAAATCGGGGCCACCGGGTTGAAGGATATGGGGCAGACAATGGCGGCTTTGAAAAAGAAATTTGCCGGGCGGATGGATTTTGGCAAGGCCAGCAAGGTTGTCAAAGCCTTGCTCAGCTCGTGAGGGTTCACAACAAAAGTGCGGCCGCGCCAGCAATGGTTTCGCGAGGGAAGCAGGCGTTGGGAAATCTGTTTGAAGTGCTTTGAAGTGCAAGGATGTAAAAACTTCTGAATTTGGCTTGACAGACCTTGGCAGACAATATCGCGCTGAGCGCCCTTTTGGGCCTGCATTTATCCTTGCATTCCGTGGCAAGCGGTTTTGCCTTTTTAGCTGGTTTGTCAAGGACGCCTCCGGCGCTGCGAAAGCGGTTCGCATCCTTGACAAACCAGCAGAAAAGGCCAGGGTTACATCATGAAATGGAAGGGCGGTTCTGACATTGCCTGTAGGATGAGTATGGACTTTTAGTTCAGTGGAGCCTTTGAGGAAATGCCAGTCGGGCCATGGAAGGTGAGAGCTGATCTGGCAAGGTCTTTATGATTGCGGAATGGTTGCAAAGCGGCTTTCACATTTCAAGGCTGCAATGGTGCAGTTGCGGTCGGGCCGTGAAATAGCGGCCAATCTCAAGCATGCCACCGCGCTTGTCCGGCAGGCTGCGGCAGCGGGCGCGGCTTATGTGCTGACCCCTGAAAATACCGCCCTGATGGAGCTCGATCCGGTGCGGTTGTTGGCCGAGACGCCCCCCGAATCGGATCATACCCCGCTGCAAAACTTGCAAGCACTGGCAAAGGAACTGGGGATCTGGCTTCATATTGGCTCGCTGGGGGTGAAGCTTTCCCCGAATAAAATCGCCAATCGTTCCTATTTGATTACACCAACGGGTGAAATCAGCGCCTTTTATGACAAGATTCATCTGTTCGATGTGGATTTGGCGGGCGGGGAGAGCTATCGCGAATCGCAAAGTTTTGTCGCTGGGGACCGTGCGGTTGCCGCCACTTTGCCCTGGGGGCGGGTGGGGATGAGCATTTGCTATGATCTGCGTTTTCCGCACCTTTACCGGGAGTTGGCCAAGGCCGGGGCCGCTTTTCTCACGGTCCCCGCCGCCTTCACCCAACAGACCGGGGAGGCCCACTGGCATGTCTTGTTGCGGGCGCGGGCGATTGAAAACGGCTGTTTCGTCTTTGCCGCGGCTCAAGGGGGGTGTCATGAAAACGGCCGCCAAACCTATGGGCACAGCCTGATCGTTGACCCCTGGGGCCGGATTCTTGCCGAGGCGGCAACCGAGCCGGGCGTTATCATGGCGGATATCAACCCCGGCGAAGTTGCCCAAGCCCGTCGGCGTATTCCTTCCCTTATCCATGACCGCCCCTTTCAGGTCGAGTCCCAAACATGATTTAGGACTTTGTTTGTAGACGGTACAGGATATTTAGGCAGCGGGGCCCCCCATATTCGCGGGCGTTATTTTGCTCTTTCGCTGCCTTTTGCTGCAGTTTAGTCCTGGCGGCCGCCTTCATAGACCCGCAAGGTCCGTCCATTTTCGGTGACGATCCGGTTGGCGGTATTGGCCAGGGGCAGTTCATCGATTTGATCGGCACGCAGAAAATGGGGTTGATGGTCGGGCCAAATGATCTTGGCGTCAACAAGCTCAAGATGCGCTAAGGGTTGTGTTCCGAGCCAATAAGGCGTCTCAACCGCTGACAGACATCCCATCAGGCGGTTGATCGAGGTGCTGGCGTGGACCAAAGGCAGCACGAGCATTTCAAAGGGGACATGGCGGCCGTCTTGGGTATAGGCAAGGAATTCCGCAAAGGCCAC
>WGBT01000026.1 GCA_015494185.1 Hyphomicrobiales bacterium
CTTATCGTCAAGGGCTTGCCGTCCGACATCCGGCACAACTCAATTCGCGTCACCGGCCAGGTTTCGGGGGCGCTTGAGATGAGCTCGGTGGACAGCCGCACCATTTATGTCGAGGCGGATGACACAGGGCTCGACAAGGATGAACGGGAACGTCTTGAAAAAGAAATCGAGCAGTTGAGCGATCAGCGCCGCGAACTCGACAACCGGATCAAAACCGCCCGCACCCAGAAACGTTTTATCGAAGGGCTGGCCGCGCGGCCGCCTTTCATTTCAGGTCAAAAACCGTCCGAGCTTCCTCCAACCTCCCCTCTGCCGATGCTCAAGCCCCAAGACCTGTCACAAATCTTTTTCCTGATCGGCACCAGTCTCGACAAGGCTTATGAAACCATTTTAAAAACCGAAATCGAACGCCGGGCGCTGGACAAAAAACTGAAAGCCTTGCGGGCCAAGCTGGCAGAACATCCGCAAAGACGCAAACGGCGCACCGAGGTGAAGATCAATATCAGCGCCAAAACCCCAGCAGAAGGAAAATTACGGCTGGTCTATCAAACCCGGCAGGCATGGTGGTCCCCGCTTTATGACGCCCGCCTCGAGACGGGTTCTGACACCGGCAAACCAGTCCTGACGCTCTTGCGGCGGGCAACGATCAGCCAGCGCACCGGCGAGCCATGGGAAAATGTCACCCTCGCCCTGTCAACCACACGCCCAGGCCAAGGCACCGCCGCACCGGAACTGCATCCCCAAAAGGTCAGCTTTTATGTGCCGCCCAAGCCGGTTGCTCATCCAGCAGCGCAACGCTATCGTAACTTGGACATGGCGCGGCGAGCAGCCAAACCAGCAGCTCCAGAGCTGGCCGCAGCGCCCCCCGCTCCCGTCACCCCCGTCATGAAAGCAAAGCCGAAGACCATACGAAATCGCACGGCTGTTGCCAAGGTTGCAGCCTTTCAGGCGGTATTTGCCATTCCCGGCCGGGTCACGGTTCCACAAACCGGCGATCCCAAGAAAGTCTTCATCTCGGCAACCCAATTCACACCTGAACTGATCGTCCGAGCAGCCCCCAAACGCAACCCTGCCGCCTATCTCTATGCGGCGTTCAAACTCACCGGCGATTTGGCGCTGTTACCAGGCGAAGTGATGCTTTATCGCGATGGCACCTTTGTCGGCCAAGGCCGGATGCCGCTGATCCATCCAGGCGCGCAATACGAGCTTGGCTTTGGCGTGAATGATGCCATCAAGATCACCCGTAGGGAAGTCAAACGCTCGAAAGGTGAAACGGGCCTGTTGACGACTGCGAAGATCGACCGCCGCCAGTTCAAGATCAGCGTCACCAATCGTGGCAAACAGACGGCGAAAATCACGATCTTCGATCAAATCCCCTATTCGGAAGAGGAAACGATCGAGGTCACATTGGCGTCCCAAACCACGCCTCCCACGGTGCGCGATTATAAAGACCGGCGGGGCATTTTGGCCTGGACCTTCACCTTACAGCCAGGGAAAACCAAAAATATCATCCTCGCCTATGACATCACCTGGCCACGGGACAAGAAAATCGTGATCCACCGCAGATAAAGATAATGCCAGGGCCCTCGGTATAAGTTCCCCTGCACTTATGGAACCTCTAAATACTCTAAATAAATGACTGATCCCACCGCCTTTCCTTTGGCCCACCTCCCCACCGTATAGTCACCGCTGCTCGTATACTGTCCAATTTATACCGGAGGTATTTATCATTGACCGCTGATTTTTCCGTATCCTCTTGAATGTTCTACGTAAATTGGGCAGCATGCGAGCAAAGGTCAGGGACCGCTGGTATTCCTATAATCTTCAAAGGAATACGGAAAGCATGAACCTGTCACTCATCAATCCCTTCGGAGCCTTCTGAATTAATTGCGCGGGATTTGCTATCATTGGGATCAGTTGGGAGATTGGAAAGGGATGCGATGGCTTACAATTTATACCGGACGCCAAGCCTGGGCCGCGGCCTTCCATGAAGGAACTGGCCGCCGGTCCCCGTGTCCAATATATGCTTTTCCGCCATTACACGGCCGGAAAACGGTTCAGGCACTTGCACAATGGGGAACAGATCAAGCTCCCTCACGATGCTTTCCACCAGAGGCGAAACGGTTCCCCCTGCCGGGTTCGGAAGTGGTGGCCACGACTTGCAAACCAAGCCAAAGGGAATATGCAAGGCAAGCAACGATGGCATCAAAAGGATGGTTCAAACGGCCCAATTGGGTTGGGGAGGAGGTGTCCCATACCACCGATATCACTGGCTTGAACTCGTCTTCATCTTCCATGGTTGGACACGGCCTGTCAGCTCAACTGCACTTTGTATCATCCAAGGTGAAATCAATGGTTTTGATGATTTGTTTCAACGGCGTCCCTGAGCGAAAAAAGTTATTGATGCCAAGGCCTTGGGACTTAGAGCGAAAATGGGAGCTCGTTTTGCGGCCTTCTGCTGGGGGCTGCCCCGCTTAGCTGACACAGCGGAAGGGGTAGGCGCATTTGATCTTGATGTTGA
>WGBT01000027.1 GCA_015494185.1 Hyphomicrobiales bacterium
CAAGCCGGGGACAATAAAATGACGGCCGCTTTATCAGCTTCTTGGCGCGCATCCCGTAAGGCTGCAGCAACCGCCATTTCCAAAGTGCCTGATTGTTCACAAGCAACCGGCTCAGGCATGGTCTTGACAGCGGTTCCGCTTGGTCCAGCATCCTGACCAGCTGGGGGGTGGGGTGCTGGTGGCTGTGTCAATACCGCCGCGAAATCGTTGGCTGCTTCGCCGATCAGATAAGCACGGCGAATATGGGAGAAATAAGGAACAAGCTCTTCGATTCCGCCCGTCTTGGCGCGGCCGCCGGCAATCCAATAGATATTGTCAAAGGCGGACAGCGCATGCCCGGCGGATTCGGCATTGGTGGCCTTGGAATCGTTGATGAACAGGATCGGCCCCAGCCGGCCCACTTGTTCCATGCGGTGAGCCAGCCCCGGAAATGTGGCAAAGCTGCTCTCAATGGCTTGCGGCGCCATGCCAAAATGCTGGCCAATCGCAAAAGCGGCAGCCGCGTTCTGCCAGTTATGGCGGCCGCGCAGCCCCGGACAGGCCCGAAGATCAACCGACGCTGTGACATCCCCATCGCGGATGTGGTAAAGTTTGCCATCTTGGGCGCTGATCCCCTTTTCAAGCCATTGGGTGTTGGAAATGGGTACTTTCTCATAAGGGCCTTGCAGGTTTGCCGCAAGGCTGGCTGAAAGGGCGTCATCCATGCCGATCACCGAAAGTCCCCCCGCTTTGACCTTGGCAAAGATGCGTCCCTTGACGCGGGCATAATTCTGCAGACTGCCATGGCGGTCGATATGGTCTGGTGAGATATTCAGCAGCACCGCCACATCAGGAGCCAGAGAGGGGGTCAGGTCGATTTGAAAGGAGGAAAATTCAAGCACATAAATCCGGTCATCGTGAAAGGGAGCAAGCTCTAGGACCGGCTTGCCGATATTGCCGCCCATGGCCACATCAAAGCCCCCTGACTTGAGCAGATGGGCGGTGAGTGCCGTGGTGGTGGATTTGCCATTGGTGCCGGTGATGGCAATAACGCGGGCTGATGAGTTCAGCACCTGTTTTTGCCTAAAAAACAACTCGGTATCGCCGATCACCTCGACACCGGCAGCTTTTGCCCGCAACACTGTCCAATGCGGTTTGGGATGGGTCAGCGGTACCCCAGGGGCCAGCACCAGCGCCGAAAAGTCCGACCAATCGATCGGTTGCAAATCATGCACTGGGATATCCTGATCCCGGGCCGCCTGACGTCCCGCTTCGCCGTCATCCCAGGCGGTGACACGAGCACCGCCAAGTTGCAGGGCCTTGGCTGCTGCAAGCCCGGATTTGCCCAATCCGAAGACCGCAATCTTTTGGTCCTTGAAGCCTGTGATGGGAATCATCTCACCAATCGATCCTTATGCGGGGCATCAAATGCGCCAATAATGCGCCAACGCGCCATTTGCCGAGGAAAGAACGCCCATATCATCTCATCAACGCAGTTTCAGGGTTGACAGGCCGATCAGGGCGAGGATCACCGCGACGATCCAGAAGCGGATGACGATGGTCTGTTCCGCCCAGCCTTTTTGTTCATAGTGATGATGCAAAGGGGCCATTCGGAATACCCGCTTGCCCGTGAGTTTGAACGAAATCACCTGAACGATGACCGAGATGGTTTCAAGGGCGAACAGCCCGCCGACAATCCCCAAAACGATCTCATGCTTGGTGGCAACCGCCATGGCCCCGAGCATCCCCCCCAGCGCCAGCGATCCCGTATCCCCCATAAAGACCATTGCCGGTGGTGCGTTGAACCACAAAAAGCCCAGCCCCGCCCCAAGCACGGCGCCACACAACACCGCCAGCTCGCCGGTGCCCGCGACCGGGTGAATTTGCAAATAGTCGGCAAACAGCTTGTGCCCCACCAGATAGGAAATCAGTCCAAAAGTCGCCGCGGCAATCATCACCGGAACAATCGCCAGCCCATCGAGCCCATCGGTCAGATTGACCGCATTCCCGGCCCCGACAATGACAAAAATGCCCAACAGCAAAAACCATGGGCCGAGATTGATCATAAGCTCTTTCACGAAGGGAATGGCCAACGACATATTCAGCGGTTCGGGCTGATACCACATCACCGCCGCCGTGGCGGCTGCCGCCACAATCACTTCAAGCAGAAACTTGATGCGCCCGGAAAAGCCCTTGGTGGAATGTTTGGTGACCTTGAGATAGTCGTCATAAAAACCAATGGCGCCAAAGGCCAGCGTCACCAGCAAGACGATCCAGACATAGACATTGTTCAAATCCGCCCATAACAGGGTCGAGATCAGCAAGGCCATCAAAATGCCAAGGCCGCCCATGGTTGGCGTGCCCTGTTTGGCAATGATGTGGCTTTCCGGCCCGTCATCGCGGATCGGCTGGCCCTTGCCTTGTTTGGCGCGCAGATAGTTGATCAGCGTCGGGCCAAAAATGAACATGAACAAAAGCGCCGTCATGATCGCGCCGCCCGTGCGGAAAGTGATATAGCGAAAGACGTTGAGCGCACCGAATTGATCGCTGAACTGCACCAGTTCAAGAAGCATGGCAATCTCGCAATTGATAAATTGATCGATAAAGTGAAATATTCCCCCCCCGGAACAAATTCTTTGATTGTTCCCGGTTTCTCGACAAGATTGCACGAAATATTTTCATGCAATCCTTTCCCGCTGGATTATCCTAACGCGGTGCAGTTCTTCTGCTAAACTGACTTTTTGGCGAAATTGTCTTTGATCGCCTCGACAATCGCTCCCATCCGGCTGCCGAGCGAACCTTTCACCATCACCACGTCACCAGCTTTGATAGACGAAATTACGGCATCTTCCAAGCCGCTGGAATCTTCCGCATAGGCGCCACGGCAATTTTCCGGCAGAGTGTCGTACAATTCCCGCATCAATGGGCCGCAGGCAAACACCTTGTCAACCCCTCCTTCAAGCACCGGTGTCAGCAATTCCCGGTGCAAGGCCGCACTGCGCTGGCCAAGCTCCAGCATATCGCCAAGCACGGCTATTCTTCGTGGGTGGCGGCGTCGGGGGATGGTCTTAAGCCCGATCAGGGCGGCGCGCATGGAAGCAGGGTTGGCATTATAACTTTCATCGATCAGTAAAATGGTGCCATTTTCAACCGGCAATTCGAGACGTGCGCCACGGCCTTCGGGTGGGGTGATTTCCGCCAGCGCGGCCAAGGCAGCCGTCAGATCGGCTCCGGCCAGCTTGACGGCGGCGATCACCGCCAGGGAATTCATCACCAGATGTTGCCCCGGAGCCCCAAGCCGGTATTCGATGGGCTCGCCAAACAGACGGGCGGAAACATTGGAGCCGTGCATTGTCAACTCGATCTCAAGGGCCCTGACATCGGCTGCTTCGCTCAAGCCAAAGCTTATGATTTGAGGCACGCCAGCGCCTCTGGCGGTCTCTGCCAACAGCGGAAAATAGGGATTGTCGCGGTTCAAAACGGCCGCCAGACTGTCCGGCCCCATGCCCGCAAATAGCTCCGCCTTGGCTTGCGCGATTTGCTCCACGGAGTCGAAGAACCCCAGATGAACCGGCTCAACGGTGGTAATGATCCCAATTTCAGGCCGGATCATTTGGGCCAGCGGCGTGATCTCGCCGGGATGGTTCATGCCGACCTCGAAAACCCCGAAATCGGCATCACGCGGCAGCCGGGCCAGTGTCAGCGGCACCCCCCAATGGTTGTTGTAGGACTTTTCCGAGGCATGAACCCGTCCCGAAGCGCTCAAGGCCGCCCGCAAGGCTTCCTTGGTGCCGGTCTTGCCAACACTGCCCGTGACCGCGATCACCCGGCCTTGCATCCGCCGCCGTGCCGCGCGGCCCAAATTTTCCAGCGCAGCCAGCGGATCGGGCACATGGAGCAGTACCGCTGCTTCGCCAGCTTCACCGGCGTCTGAATAGTCATCACGGACAATGGCCAACCCGGCCCCATTTTGAAATGCTGCGGGAACGAATTGGTGACCGTCATGGACCTCACCCTTGATAGCGGCAAAGATTTCGCCGGGCTTCAAGGTTCGGGTGTCGATGGAAACCCCGGTGAGCGGTTGGTTGATATCGACAGGTCCTTTCAGGCGGCCACGGGTGGCGACAACGACCTCACGATAGGTCCAAAGCGGTTCAGCCATGATCTGACGTCTCTCCTGCAATCGCGGCACGCACCGCTTCGTGATCCGAAAATGGAATGGTCTGAGTGCCGATGATCTGTCCGGTTTCATGGCCCTTGCCCGCCACCAACAGCAGATCCCCTTCCGCCAAGTTCGCGATGGCCTGAGCAATCGCCTCCCCGCGTCCGGCGATTTCTATCGCGCCGGGGGCTGCTGCCATGATCTGTTTTCTGATCGTGGCAGGGTCTTCGGAACGGGGATTGTCATCGGTGACATAGACGATATCAGCGCCTTCAACGGCGGCACGGCCCATTTCCGGACGTTTGCCCTGATCGCGGTCGCCGCCGCAGCCGAATACGACCACCAGCCGGCCACGGGCATAGGGCCGCAGGGCCGCCAGCGCATTGGCCAAAGCGTCCGGCGTATGGGCGTAGTCAATGAAGACCGGGGCGCCTGATGGGGTGGTGGCGGCAAGCTCCAGCCGCCCGCGCGCCCCTTGTAAATGCGCCAATTGTGGCAGCACATCCGCCGCCGCAGCTCCGGTCACGATACACAAACCCGCCGCAACCAGCGCATTTTGCACCTGAAAACCGCCAACGAGCGGCAGTTTTATGTCAAAACGCTGTCCCTCATGGGCAATCTTGAGCCGTTGGGCATAGCCATCGCGTTCCGCTGCCAATAGGGTGAGATTTTGCCCTTGGCGGCCGACCGTAAAGACTTGCAGACCGCGGTTTTGCGCCACGCTTTGAACATCCCTGCCGCCTGGGGAATCGATATCGATCACGGCAGCAGCCCCATCGGGCAAAAGCGTGTCAAAAAGCCGCAATTTCTGCTGGAAATAATCGGCAAAAGTGGGGTGATAATCGAGATGATCGCGGGAGATATTGGTAAAGCCGCCAGCGGCAAACCGGATGCCATCGAGACGGCGTTGTTGCAGCCCATGGCTTGAGGCTTCAAGGGCCAGATGATCCACCCCTTCGGCGGCCAGCTCCGCCAGCAGCCGTTGCAATTCGACCGGCTCCGGCGTGGTATGGGACAGCGGTATATGGCGGTCGTGGGTGAAAAGGCCAACGGTGCCGAGACTGGCCGCGCGATGCCCAAGCCGTTGCCAGATTTGCCGCACGAAAGAGGCGACCGAGGTCTTGCCATTGGTGCCGGTGACGGCAACCACGGTTTGAGGTTGCGCCCCATAGAACCGCGCCGCCATCAGCGCCAGCGCGCGGCGCGGATCCTCGACTGCGATCACCGGCAGGTCAACACCGCCGGGCATGGGACTGTCTTTGGGCAGCAAAATCGCCGCCGCGCCGGCTTGAACTGCCGCGGGGATGAACTGCGCCCCGTCTACTGACGTCCCCGGCAGAGCGGCAAACAGGAAGCCTGGTTGCACCAGGCGGCTGTCGGCGGTCAAACCGGTAATCTCAATCGCCGGCCATTGCTGATCACGCCCGCCATTGGGCGCCAGATCACCGGCTAGATCGCAGAGTTTCATAATCGAATTCCGCCCGAAACCATTTCTTGAATCGTCAAAAATCGTCAAAGTGTCTGAACCTGAAAAGAGCTTGAACTTTGAAAGAATTGGGACTGCTCCACAAGACTGCAAGCGCAGAAGTGAGATCCAACCTTTCCTCTTCAAGCCAGCCCAAAACACACCGTCATAGTGGTTAATACGTAGAGACGAGTTGTTCGTCAAACGCTGGTTGATTGGGCAAGGGGGCAAGCAGCCCCCAAA
>WGBT01000028.1 GCA_015494185.1 Hyphomicrobiales bacterium
CTCACAGCTTTTTTGCCGATCCGCCTCAGCCGTTGAATTTCTCGCCGCTCGATTGCCGAAATTGCCGAAGAAGAGTGATCGCATCGTTGGTCTTTCCTGTCCTGTCTATTGAACCAGGGAACCTTAGTAAGGCTGACTGTTGGTAGCCCGATTCCAGAGCGACGGCAAAGCCAAATCAGAACAAAACAGGAATATTTTTGTTAAAGTTGGGGATTATGTCAGATCACGCAGGCCAAGCACCATGGCCCAGCTAGATACGGCGGTATTCCCGGCCGGTTTCCTGAGACAGCAAATCGGCGATCACGGTTTCACCCCCCACCGCGCGCTGTCCAACGGCAACCAAGGCGGTCTTGCCAACCGGCAGATAAACATCGACCCGGCTGCCAAACCGGATCAGACCAAAACGCTCGCCCTTACCAATTCGGTCGCCCTCTCGGACAAAAGTGACAATCCGCCGCGCGATCAGTCCGGCAATCTGCACCACCGCGATATTTTGGCCGTCAGGCATCTCCAAAATGACCGAGTTGCGTTCATTGTCCTCACTGGCCTTATCGGCGGCAGCATTGACAAAAAGCCCCGGACTATAAATAATTTTCGCCACCCGGCCGGCTACCGGCGCCCGATTGATGTGAACATCGAAAACCGACAGGAAAATTGAGACACGAACCCGGCGATCTTCACCAAGCCCCAGCTCCATGGGAGGAATAACGGTTTCAACCGAGCTGATTTTGCCATCTGCGGGGGCAACGACTAGTCCTTCACGCATCGGCACCACACGCTCAGGATCGCGGAAAAAATAAGCCACATAAGCGGTTGCAATAACGCCCAGCCAGCCCAGCGTATTCAGGCCAAAAAAGAATAAAATAGCAACCGTGATCAGAGCCGCGATGGCAACGAATTTATGCCCATCGGGATGAACCGGAACGAAAAACGAAACGATGGATTCAAGAACTGAAGTCTGATCTGCCACTGGCTTCTCCCTAACCGGCTGTGATTAACCGGCCATTGCTCGGCTATAAACATAATCGTGTTACAATAAATTTTGAAACAACTCCTTACTTTATATGTAAAATTTGCACTTGACCTGACAGACAGTGATAAGTTTAACAACATCTTCTGGCCTAAACCTGTCCTTACATTCCATGGTGAGCGTTTTTGCATTTTCAGCTGGTTTGTCAAGGACCGCCAAAGGCGGCCGCGAAGCGGTTTCATCCTTGACAAACCAGCTGAAAATGCCAGTGTCTCACCATAGAATGTAAGGACGAAGCTGACACTGTCTGTATGGTGGAAACAGACTTTTACACTTTGGAACAGGAAATCGTCCCCCTTCCCAGGATCCCTTGCCTCACCTCCAAAAAGCGGCAAGCCAAGGCTCGATGTCAAGGGGGATATCGATAAACAGGAAGAAACCGTTGGCCGTTAAAAACACTCCAAGGATCATGGATACCACACTCAAGACAAGCATGGGCACCCCACCTGCAATCAGGCTGACAGAGGCCAGAACAATCGCAATCTGCAAAAAGGCTTGGCCAAAGTCGAAATAGGGATCTTTCGCCAGCGCCTCGTCACGCAGTTTTTCGTAATAGCGGGCTTTGATCAGCAATTGTGCTTTACCTTCTCCGGTTTCAGGTTCGCTTTGATATTTCATGATCTTACGGGTATAGGCGTTGATCTTTTTTTGGATTTGGTCGCGCAAGACCGGGGACATGTCCGGTGCTTCCGCCAGATGTAACAACAACTGATCACGCGCCAGCTCATAAGCGGTTAATCTGATATTCTTGGCCTGGAAAAAGGCATAGGTGTTCGCTGCAGAAATATTGTTGGCCATTGCCGCCTTATCCGCATTGTTTCCCCCCATTGCCCCCACCGCAATCAACACCGCAAGGCCGGCAATATAAATCGCCGTCCAACGCTTCCGGCCGCTCTGCAACGCTTCGCTCACCTTGTCATGAAGATCATCGACAGACATTCATCGTTCCTCATCCGAACCAATTCAACTCCCTGATGTATTCATCAGGGGAACCTTTGAACGGCGTCAAGCCTTGCTTACTTATTGGAGGAAAAAACGATTATAGCAAGCGAGGTCTCGCCTATTATATTTAGTTCATGGTCCCCCTCCTCTATCTGTTCGGACCTACAAGGCGGTCATGTCGCATGTCGTATAAGACCAGCTATCTTTCATTTTCCCACAGCAAATTTTATGCTTTAACAATCAGGCTCAAGCAAAGGTGCCGATGATGGGGGCAATATGAAGATTGAAAAAGGTCTACATTTCAGCGTCAATCTAAGTGGTTGTCTGTCAAGCAAAATCGGTGAATATGGGCTTGATCAAAGCGCAACAAATGAATGGTTGAAAAAAATCGCTCCGCATCTTGACCGTTTGCGTGGCGAAATTAAAGAGGGAACTTTGGAGTTTGCCCGTATCGCCGAACGCCGCGACGATATCGAGGAAGCGCGGCAAGCCCTCAAAAAGCTATCTTATGGCGCCCGTGATCTGATCTTTTTTGGCACCGGGGGCTCTTCACTGGGGGGGCAAACCCTGACCCATTTTTCCGAGCATTTCATTCCTGACTGTTCCCAAACCGCGGCCTCGCAAAGACCCAATGTGATCTTTTATGAGAATTTGGATCCAACCACCCTGCAACATGTTCTCGATCGTTTCTGCCTGTCGACAACGCGGTTTATCGTGATTTCAAAATCCGGGGAAACCGTGGAGACATTGTTTCAGTTTCTCGCGGCCTTACAAGCGGTCAAGCGCGCTGGACTGGATGCGTATTATCCGCAAATGTTTTTGGTCATAACCGAACCCAATACCCACGGTAACCCCAATTCGATGCACCGAATTTGCGAGACCTACGATATCCCCATCCTGGCACATCCCCCAGCCATTGGTGGTCGTTTTTCGGTCTTCTCCGTGGTTGGCATTTTACCCGCCATTGCCAGGGGCGTCGATGTTGATGCCTTCCGCCGAGGCGCCCAAAATGTGGTTGATATCATTGTCAATGCTGATCGTATTGAAGACTGTGCGCCAGCCGCCAGCGCGGCAATTGCAACCGGACTGGCTGAGCTACACAACATCGATATTCGGGTGATGATGCCTTATGCCGACCGGCTGGCCCGATATTCAAACTGGTTCGTTCAACTTTGGGCGGAAAGTCTAGGCAAGGATGAAAAAGGCAGCACCCCGATCGCCGCACTAGGACCAGTTGATCAACACAGCCAACTGCAGCTTTTACTAGCTGGACCAAGACGCCACCTGGTCACTCTGGTGACCCAGTGTTGTCAGCGCCGCGGTCCCGTAATTGGTGGTGAATTCGCCAAATTGTTGGCTATCGAAGAACTCAGAGGCCGCTCGGTAGGGGATATCGTAAATGCTGAACAACGTGCCGTTTATCAAGCGCTTATCGAGACCAAGCGCCCTGTGATCGAAATCAAAATGCCCGAAATCACCGCAGAAAATCTTGGCGAACTGATGATGTATTCAATGATGGAGACGGTTTTGACCGCCTATTTGATCGGTGTTGATCCGTTCGACCAACCCGCCGTTGAAATTGGAAAATGCCTAACCCGGAAATTCCTGCAAAAAACACACAAAGATGAATTGGTTTGACCCAGATATCTTACCATAGCTGGTGCATCAGCTGACCGAATCAAGGAGGATCGGTTTTGCAAACAAAAAAGTTGGACCTGAGAACGGAGGATAAGCCGATGCTAACGTGATACAATGAATGTATAATACCACCGGCCCCTGACCTTTTCGTATACCGCTCAATTAACGTAAAAAGTTCAAAGGGATACAAGAAATGTCAGGGGACAATATAAATACCGCCGGTATAATAGAAGCGTGAGTTTGAAGGCTTTGCGGGGCGCAAAGTTGTGGGCATTTTCAATGAGAAAGGATGAGGGGGCTGGATAGGGAAGGCAGGGCTAAATGTGAAATCAGCCTTCGACAGCTTTAGGA
>WGBT01000029.1 GCA_015494185.1 Hyphomicrobiales bacterium
ATCTAAGTCTATCGAAGTAAATATTGAGAAAAACAAGGTCACCACAAAGAAAGAGGCGAGGCCATATTGAAAATACGTCCCCCACGGAAAGCTCATTCCCCTATATTCCACGGCAATCCCCCCTTTTAGCTGCGCTCCCCGCTCCATCGCAGCTAAAAAATGCATTACTTAACTGCCATAATCGTAACAAATTTAGTCTGTTATCGTCAAATATTAGTGTCGCGCTCCAGCGAGGCCAGCGATGCATGCCAAACAACAAATATCGGTATACACAAAAGCTGCCGTCCACACTCTACTTCGCAGGCATCAGCCGCGGGTCTTTGGGGATTGGAATTTCAGCCTGGCTCTCCCAAGCCTTGAAGGCTGTGCGAATATGATAAGCCTTCCAACCGGCATAGAGTAGAAACATGGCCGCTAAAGCCATAAGCACCCAACGGACAAATCGGGCGTCTTTCGCTTGTTGATCGCCCGATTTTTCACCTTCAGAGCTCATTTTGCCGTCGTTGGAATCGACACCGAGGAAACCTTGGCCACTTGTTTCTCCGGGGTGCCAAGCCACTTGATATATAAGGCCAATTGGCGAATCTCGGCCTCGCGCAATAGATCAACCCAATGGGGCATGACCCCTTTACGCCCTTCCGCAATGGAACGATACAAACTGTCCCGATCACCACCATAAATCCAGTGCTTGTCGGTCAGATTCGGGGCGCCAACGCCAAGCCCCCCGGCCCCCCCCTCGCCATGACAACCACTGCAAGCGCCGTCTTCTTCAAAGACCACTGCTCCGCGCTTGGCCGCTTCAGGGAAATGCTCCTGGCCAGAGATCGAACGGACATATTCCACCACATCCCGGACTTGATCCTTCGTCAAACTTTCATCTTTCAAAAAGCCCGGCATTTCCGCACTTTGGGTTTCCTCATGGCTGGAATTGATACCATATTTGATGGTCGTATAGATGCCTTCCACTTCACCATCCCAAAGCCACTGGTCATCGACCAGATTGGGAAAACCCGGCTGGCCTTTGGCATCTGGACCATGACACATGGCACAGTGTTCCCGATACAAAACCGCGCCTGCTGGCATCAACAGTTTGCGCGCCTTGGGATCGTTGACCAATTCGGCCAGATCAGCTTTGTTGATCTTATCGTCAAAGGCTTTCTGCTGCGCTGCCAGTTCCGCCAAACGGCGCTCGACGCGCTCGGCATCAGAACCCAACAACCCCTGCCAATAGCTGGTGATATAAGGCCATTTCATACTTGATGGAAGCGGCCAGGAGGGCAGCGCAATCCACATGATCAAGGCAACGAGAAAAGCAATCAGATACCCCCAAACGAACGGTTTTGGAATCGGGGTGTCCAACTCTTCGATACCATCCCATTCATGCCCCGTGGTCAACTGCCCGGAAACCTGGTCTCTGCGTTTTACCGACATGGCTTATCTCCCTCACGGAGTGGAATCTTGGCATGCTCATCCATCTCTTTCTTGTGCGATGGCCAAAAGGTCCACAACAGGACGGCGAAGAAGAAAAGGGCGATATAAAGGGCTCCCCAAGTCTTCGAGAACAGCAAAACACTATCATAGGTCATCGTGCTGCAACCTCCTTGGCCTTGCCGGCAGGTTTGGATTCTGCCGCCTGTCTCTGGGCTTTCACCGCTGCCCGCAGGGCTTTGGTGTCAACGAGCGTGCCAAGCATCTGCAGATAGGCTACCATGGCATCCATTTCGGTCACCCGTGCCGGATTGCCATCGAAGTCACGGATTTGCACCTTTTCGCCATAGCGTTCCTTGATGCTTTCCGCGTCATCCATGTCAGGGCTGGCCTGACGAATGGCATCCTTGGCCGCCTCCTTGACCATTTCATCGGTATAAGGATCACCAGCCCATTGTAACGCCTTGATGGAAAGCGCAATCCGTTGAGGATCGATGTCGGTATCCGCCAAAAAGGCATAGCCGGGCATCAGCGAGCCCTTGACGACCTTACGCGGTTCCTTCAGGTGTCGGACATGCCATTCATCGGAGCGGCGCCCGCCAATCCGCGCCAGATCAGGGCCGGTGCGCTTCGAGCCCCACTGAAAGGGCCGGTCATACATGCTTTCCGCCGCCAGTGAATAATGGCCATAGCGATCCACATCGGTCTTCAGCTTACGGATCATCTGGCTATGGCAGGCATAGCATCCCTCGCGCACATAGATATCGCGGCCAGCCAATTCCAGCGGCGTATAAACCCGCATTCCCTCGACCTTTTCGACAGTGTTTTGGATCGTGAACAAAGGCGCGATCTCAATGATACCACCAATCGAGGCGACAATGGTGATCATCAGAACCAGCACAATGGAATTGCGCTCGATCATTTGGTGAAGTTTACCCATGATGCTTACTCCGCTGGCTGTGCTGCTGGTTGGGCCACGACACCACTGGCAGGCAGGGGCCGGGTCTCAGGAGTCGACGGAATTTCAGCAGGTGTTGGCGGATTGATGGTCAGCCAAATATTATAGGCCCCGATCATGAAGCCAACCAAATAAAGCAACCCACCGATGGCCCGCGCCACATAATAGGGATGCAGCATGTCCACCGAATCCATGAATGAGTAGACGAACTGCCCATTGGCATCATAGGTCTGCCACATCAACGACTGGGTGATGCCGGCATTCCACATCGCGCCCACATAAATGACAGCGCCGGAAAGCGCCAGCCAGAAATGCCATGCCTCCAAGCGGCGCGAATAGGTGCCCTCGCGATGCCAGACCCAGGGCACCAGCTTATACAGCGAGCCAATGGTGATAAACGCCACCCAGCCAAGCGCGCCGGCATGAACATGGCCAACGGTCCAGTCGGTATAGTGGCTGAGCGCATTGACCGGTTTCAAGGCCATGAACACACCTTCAAAGGTGGCGATTGCGTAAAACAGCACCGCGAGTGTCATGAACCGCAAGGCCGGATCATAACGCAACTTGTGCCAGGCCCCATTTAAGGTGAAGAAACCATTGAACACCGACGCCCAGCTTGGCACCAACAGGATCAGCGACATCGACATGCCAAGAACCTGCACCCAGTCTGGCAAAGCGGTGTAGTGCAGATGATGCGAGCCCGCCCACATATAGGTGAAGACCAGCCCCCAAAAGCCGATGATGCTGAGCCGGTAAGAATAGATCGGCCGGTTGGCGGCTTTGGGCAGGAAGTAATAAAGCATGCCAAGGAAGGCCGCCGTCAGGAAGAAACCAACCGCATTGTGCCCATACCACCATTGGGTCATGGCGTCCTGAACACCGGTGAACAGCGAATAACTCTTGGCATATTCGAGTGAAATCGGAACCGAGAGATTATTGACGATGTGCAGCATCGCAAAGGCGATGATGAAACCAAGGAAATACCAGTTCGCCACATAGATATGGCGCTCGGCCCGGCGCGCCAGGGTTGCCAGAAAGATCCAGAAATAACCAATCCAGACCAGCAAGGCGAGCAGATCGGCATACCACTCTGGCTCCGCATATTCACGGCTTTGCGTCACTCCGAACAAATAGCCGGTCACGCCCAGGAAGACGAACAGGTTATAGCCCCAAAACACCAGCCAAGGTGTCACCTGCCCCGCCAGCCGGGCGCGGGAGGTACGCTGCACCACATAAAAGGATGTCGCAAGCAGGGCGTTCCCGCCAAATCCCAAGATAACGGCGGTCGTATGAACCGGGCGCAGCCGGCCGAAATTGGTCCAAGGCAAATCGAAATTGAGATTGGGATAGGCCAGTTGCCAGGCAACGATGTCGCCCACGCCAAAACCGATAATCCCCCAGATCAGGATCATGATCACCGCGGCCCGGATGATCTTGTCATTATATTCAAGCGGAATTTCGGCAGGGGGCGCCAACATCTTGCGAAACAGATAAAGCGCCGCGAGTGCTCCCGACAAGGCCATGATGGCTCCATGGAACACTAAAATCGGCTCCTTGCCCACAAGGGTGAACACGCCCCCCAGTGCTGCAACCGCCAGCACCGGCAAGAGGCTTATGGCGCACTCGGCGCGACAACTGTTTTTTTCCACGGCAACCCCTTTTCCACGGCATTCCCACAGGTTTCCCCCGGTTCACTGCGCTTTTCAGCTTAAGTTTTTCCAACAAATTAAGTCAATGGTGGAAATGGCGCAGATGGCCCCAGATGTCAGTTTGCCGCGGGGTTGAGGAGCGATTCTTCAAGGGGCGTCTTTTTGAGACGCCGTCTGATGATCTTCACGCAGCTCTTTTTTCGACAATTTGCCAATCAGCGTTTTGGGCAATTCGTCTCGAAACTCGATCTCAGCAGGCAATTCGATTTTCGACAGCCGGGTTTTTAGAAAATTCAGCAATTCCTCAGCGCTTATCTTTTGCCCCTGGCGCAACTTGACGAAGGCTTTGGGCGCCTCGCCGCGGTAATCGTCAGGAATCCCGATCACCGTGGCCTCTTCCACGGCGGGATGGGCATAAAGCGCCTCTTCGACCTGACGCGGATAGATTTTGAAGCCAGAAGCATTGATCATGTCCTTCAGCCGGTCGACGATATAAATATAGCCATCCGCTTGCATATAGCCGATGTCGCCAGTGCGGAAATAACCATCGATGAAGCTTTGCGCATTTTCCTCAGGCTTGTTCCAGTAACCGCGCATGACCTGGGGGCCTTTCACACAGATTTCGCCTTTTTCACCAAAGTCCACGACCCGTGATGGATCATCGATATCCCGGATGCTGATATCGGTTTGCGGCAGAGGCAGACCAATCGAGCCGGGCTTGTCGGGGCCAAAGACCGGATTGCTGGCAACCACCGGCGAAGTCTCGGACAAACCATAGCCTTCGATCACTTGAGCGCCGGTCAGGGCCTCAAATTTTTTCTTGATCTCCACCGGCAAAGCCGCACCACCTGAAATGCAAAACCGCAGCGCCGACAGATCATAAGCCCCGATTTTCGGATAATTCAAAATCGCATTGAACAAGGTGGGAACGCCAGGCATCACGGTCACGCGATGTTTGTCCAACAACCTTACCGCACGATCGACCTCAAAACGCGGCATCAGGATCAGCAAACTGCCCGCCGAAAGCCCGAAATTCATCACCGTCGTCATGCCAAAAACATGAAAAAACGGCAGAATTCCCATAATCGTCTGCCGCCCCTCCACGATCTCTGAAGCCCAGGCCGTCACCTGCTGAAGATTGGCGGAAATATTGGCATGGCTAAGCATCGCCGCCTTCGGTCTGCCGGTTGTCCCCCCAGTATATTGCAGCACCGCAATATCTTGATCTGGATCGATGACAACCTCTTCAAGCCTGCCCTTGTTGTCGATCAGACGCTCAAACGGCGTGATCTTGCGGGCCACATCACTGCCCTTGATATCGGCGATCATACCGGCTTTGAAAACCGTAAACATCAGCCTCTTGAAAGGCGGCAGCAAATCTTTGAACCGGCAGATCACGGCCCCGCGAAGAGCGCCTTTGCGTAACAGTTTTTCGACCTTGGGAAACAGCGATTGCAAATCATGGGTCACCATGATTTCCGCCCCGCTGTCCTCGACCTGAAAAGCCAGTTCGTGCTCGGTGTAAAGCGGATTGCAGTTGACCACCGTGCCCCCCGCTTTGAGAACCGCAAAAAACATGATGATGTAACTTGGCGAATTGGGCAGCAGCAGACCCACCCGGGTTCCCTTGCCAACCCCGAGCTGTTGTTGCAACCCGCTGGCCGCGCGCGCCACCAGCTTCCCCAATTGCTGATAGGTCATGCGCTGGCCGAAAAAATCAGTGACCGGCAGCGGGCCGTGGCGGGCAACGGCACGATCGAAACCGTGAACCAAAGATTCCCCATAAATCCGCATATGCCAATCCACCGAAGCCGGATAACTCGCCAGCCACGGCCGCGCCCGCTTGTTATTTTTATTTGCTCGACTTCCAGCCGGTGCATTCCCGCGCCCGCTCACCATGTCACCCATTGTCATGATTTCTCTTTCATCCCACTTTCTTTATCTGACAAATTATCTGTCAAACTTGCCCGGTCAGCCTTGCCCTGTTCGCTCACAAACACCTTTTTACTTTGACAACCAGCAGCAGCCGGCTGCAATCTTGAGAAACTTCTTGATGGCGTTTTGTCGCTGAATTTAAGACTTGCACTTATGAGAGCAAAGAGTAAACTGCCCCAAAAGCTTTTAAGTCTAATTCGTGTTAGGGCTTGTCACGTCGAGAACTCTCCGTTACCCAACGTGATAGGCCGCCTTTTCTTGTTTTTTAACAGATAAAGGTGTGTAACACATAAATTAACGACGATACACGACATGGTCCCCCGTAGATATGCAGAAGGCTTGAGTTACGGGTAGGGAGAGCAATATGGATGACGTTGCGACGAAAATTATCGAGATTCTCAAGAAGAATATGAAAGAGCCGCCAGAAACGATCTCTCTTGACACGCCTTTAAGTGAGCTTGACATCGAATCCCTCGATCTGGCCGTCATCGTTTTCGACATCGAAGATACTTTCGGCATTGAAATTCCTTATAACGCCAACGAAGAGGTGGATGCCGATTTCACCACGGTCGGCGCCGTTGTCGATAAAGTGAAAGCCATTATTGCCGAAACTAAGGCGTCTGGGGCCACAGCTTAAACGCAAAGAGCCATACTTAGAGGCATGCCATGCGTGGGGGGGCAAAGAGCCGTTTTGCCAATATGCATTTGCCAACATGCAAGGGCAAGTCAGGTCAACAGCAAAGCGGGGCAACAGGCTTGCAGGGCTATATGCGATTTAGGAAGTAAGCTGTGCAGCGGGAGAGTGGATGTTGAATGTCCGTCCGCAAATCCGACCAAAAATTCAGGAGCTTAAAAAAACGATTTGCTGGCGGATTTCTCCTTACAAAGGCGTCACCTCGTACCAGCGGGGAAATCCTTGGCTCCTCGGCTCTTTTGGTTTTTGTTCTGAAATGCCAGGTGAGGCTTGTTCTTATGCATTTTTGTCAATCAAGGGCTACGAAAGACGCGGGGCTGACAGCGCCAATGCAAAGCTTTTGTAACTCTTGAATGATAAAAAGGCCTTCAGAACAATCATCGAGACCACACATCCAACACAGTTGAAAACATGGCTTTGCGGCGGGCTGACAGCTCTCACGCGCAGGGCGGCTCGATCTGGCAAATACAACACAAGACAGGATGATGCGTAATGGCTGAAACGAATGGCAAACGCCGTGTGGTGATTACCGGACAAGGCGTTGTGACACCACTTGGCATTGGCGTCGACACTTTTTGGGCAGCCCTCAAGCAAGGAAAATGCGGCTATGGTCCCGCCACCACCTATGATACGGAAGGTTTGACGGTCAAAATTTCCGGTGAAGTCAAGGACTTCGATACCAACACCCATCTGCCGAACAATATTGCCCAGGTGCGGCGGGCTGACAAAATGACCCAATATTCCTATGCTTGTGCGCACCAGGCTGTTACGCAGGCAGGACTGGAAACCCCACTGAAAGATGGCGCCCGCGCCTCAGCCATCATTGGGGTTGGCTCGCCTGGCCTGACAACCCTGGAAAATGCATATCGCGAGTTGTTTGCCGAAGGCAAGCGGCGCCCCAATCCATTAACGCTTTTGTCTTCGCTCGGTAGCACCGTTCCAGCAACGTTGAGCATGGCCTATCAGATCACAGGGCCAACTTTCTGTGTTGTCAGCGCCTGTTCCTCTGCCGCCCATGCCATGGGCCTGACCTATCGCATGATCCGTGATGGGGTGGTCGATCTTGGCCTGACCGGCGGTGCCGAAGCCTCCCTCAATTGGGGCGCCACCAAAGCCTGGGAAGCCCTTTTCGTGCTCAGCCGCAAGGGCTGTTTCCCGTTTTCCAAACAACGCGATGGGACCGTTTTATCCGAAGGCGCAGGCGTTTTTGTTTTTGAAGAATTAGAGCACGCCCGTGCCCGCGGGGCCAATATTTTGGCCGAGGTCATGGGGTTTGGCATGACGGCAGATGCTGGAGGCATGGTCAATCCCACTGTCGAAGGTCCCGCCGGCGCGATGCAAGAAGCGCTCGATGAAGCCCGGCTTTCCCCTTCCGATATTGATTATCTCAACGCCCATGGCACTGCGACCAAGGTCAATGACCCCAATGAAACCAATGCCATCAAGCGGGTGTTTGGAAATGCTGCCAACAACCTTTCGATTTCCTCCACCAAGAGCATGCACGGGCATTTGCTCGGTGGAGGGGCTGCGGTGGAAGCCGTTGCCTGCATCAAGGCCATGGAAGACAATTTCGTGCCCCCAACGATCAATCTGAACGAGCCTGATCCTGAATGCGATTTGGACTTTACGCCCAATCAAGGCAAGTCCCGCGAAATCACTTACACAATGAGCAACTCGTTAGCCTTTGGCGGCCTGAACACCGTGCTGATTTTCGGCCCCGCCCCAGTTTAATACCGGCGGTATTATTCGTTGACCGCTGACATTTTTCGTATTCCTTTGAAGTTTCATGTGTTCATCGAACGGTGTGCGAATAAAGGGAACGGTGTGCGAATGAAGGTCAAAAGCCGCTGATCTCCCCTGTTTTTCCCAAGAAAGGAACAGAACCAGGCCGCTCTCTTCTCCCGCTCCCGCCTCAATGAAACCAGACAGACTCTCCCCCTCAATCAATGTTGAGGTCAAGTCGTCAGCTCCCATTAAAAGCGCTGAATGAGACGTTCGATATAATCGAGTTCAAGGCTTGGCCGGGTTGGATCGGATAGCCGGCGGCGCAGTTCTTCGAGAACTTCCCGGGCGCGCTGAATAACAATCTCATCTGGCACCTTGACATTCAAGCCAAAAGTCGGGCCATCAGTCCCGGTCGGCCGGCCAGCTGGGTCGTGACTGTCGCGGCCTGATCGTCCAATGCGGGTGCCAAGCTGCTTGAGCACCTGTTCGGCGAGTTGCTGGGTGCCTTTACGCAAATTATCCAGTGCCCGGGATTGATTTTGTGTCGCCCGGTCAAGCTGCTCACCATAAAGGTTTTCTCCCGCCCGTTGCATCGAACGCGCCGCCCCCTTCAAATCCCGTGGCAGCGGCATTCCCGAGCGTTGCAAACGGCCAAGCAGGTCAACAAGGTCATTGACCAAGTCCTGTTGTCCCCGCTGCACATCCCCAAGGGTTGGCGGGCCACCATTGCCGGGCTTGCCTCCTTGTCCTGATTTTCGACTTTGCCTGTTGCCCTGTTCCTGTCCCTGTCCTGAACCTTGCTCAAATCGCCGGCCAGACGAGCCCAAACGCGGCCCCGATTGGCTTCCCTGCCGCGGCGCCCCGTAACGGTTCTGCCCCTGTTGCCCCCGTTGCCCCTGTTGCGGACGGCCGAACCGATTGGCTTGCCCCTCCAAACCTTGAAACATCCGTTGGTCTTCCTGGCGCTTGAGCTGAAAAGTCTGATCAAGCAGTTGCTGTTGTTTCATGATCATCCGCCCCAACCCATCAATCGCCTGCATCATCTGCTGAGCCCCTTTGGCTCCCTGCATCTGACCATTCTGACCGGCCCGCAGATTTTCCAGCAGATCACGCAATTGGCTGAGCATTTGCTGCGCCTTGTCGCGTTCGCCAATCTTGGCGAGATTTTCAATGTTTTTCAGAATCTGTTCCAAACTCTGCTGATCGAGAACCCTGGCATTTTGCAATTGCTTGGCCATTTCCGGCGGCATTTCCCTGGCGGCCTGTTGCGACAGGGAGCGCAAATACTGCATCATGGCCTGGCGCAACTGTTGCATCAGTTGGTGGATTTCCTCATCTGGCGCCTTGCGCGAAAGCGCTTCCATCAGCTTTTCTTGGGCGGCGCGAAGTGCCCGTTCCGCATCGGACAAATCCCCATCTTCAATGCGCACCGCCAGATCCCACAATAGTTTTACCGTGCTTTTCAAAGACGGCCGGGTGCCATCATAGCGCAATCGCCAAACCGCCGTACGCAGCCCCAAATAGACCGTCAAATCCTGATAGTTGGTCTGGGCTGCGCGTTGAGTGAGATAATCCAACCCGCGGGCAATCGCATAGCGGCGTGACGGACGCGCCACCAGTTTTTTGCGCAAAGCGATAACCGCCCGCGCCAATGGTTTGCGAAACTGCCGTTCTGGCAGCCGCAGCTTGATAACCTCGCTATACCCGGTCTGCCCCGCATGGTCGGTGGCTGACAGCACCATCTCCACCGGCAGACCCGCCCAGGGATGCGCCGCCAGATTGCGATAAACCTTGCCATTGCCCCGTTTCAAATGATCCCGCGGCAACCGCAAGGCAAAGTGTGGAGGCTCAACCAGCGGTTCTTCGACATAGATGATATTGTCTTGCACCGGCCGGCGGTCTAAATCCTTCTGGCCAAAATTCTTTCCGCCTTTTTGTAGCGCGCCAATAGCATGGTCTTCGTTGCCCATCTCCGGCGCCTTCTTGGGATCGCTTTGAAGAGGGAGAGGCGACGGCGCAGACATTGGTTTGCCAGCGACACTTTTCTTATCGAGCCTGAAGCGCGCCGAGGCGGATTTCACGCCATAATCATCGGCAACCCGGTATTCCAGCCGCAAGGCCCCGCGATGGGTGGTTTGCGGCGGACGCACCAGGGCAATTGCGGGAATGTTGTCTTCAATGATGTTGAATTGCCAGGCGAGCACCACATCATGGCCCCGCAAGACCTGCACCTGAAGCGGTTGGCGCAACAGCACCTTGTGTTCGCGCACCGTATCATTGCTTGCCCCGGCCCAGACGGCCGAATGTGCTGCGGCTTGCGTCGCGGCTTCCTGCTTTGGACTCACTTGCTCAAGGGATACCGGTTTGCCATCGCGCAGAATTCGAAGCTGATAACGGCCTCGGCCCTCCCCCGTAAAACGCACAATCAAACGGCTGTTTTCAGGAACCGCCCGTTCACTAATCTGCTTGACCCCTGTTTGGTTTTGCTTCTCCAATTGCGTTTTGGCAGGGTCTGAGGCTCGTTTTTGGCGAACACTCGCCAAACTTTGTTCGATTTGCTGTTTTGTGATCCCCGGTAAGGCATTTAGATCAATCTTGTTATCGGTGAGCAAAACCGGCGGCTTGCCGGTGTAAAGCGGGGGATTGACCCAAGCATCGAGACGCACATCCGCAGGGGGCATCACCGGCTTTCTCAAGTTCAAGGCATAGTCCAGATTATGGCGGAAATCCCGGCCAAGGGCAATGGCTGCGATCACCAAAGCCAAAAGCAATGCGGCCCGAAGCGCATAAGGATCATAACGCTCCATATGGGCGTTGAACTGACCGCTTTTCAGCGCCGCAAACCGGCGCGCCTGGCGCAAGCGATGAACCAACCACAGGCGCCGGACCGCACGATTGTTGCTGCCTTGGGTGGCGATTTCATCCTCAAAGGAAGTAGCGGGGCGGTGGCGAAGCCCCGATTGGCGTTCCAACCGTGCCAACGCCTCCTGCCTGGAAGGCAAACGCACTGTCAGAAGCGGCAGTAAAGCCAACACAAAGGCGGTCAAAAACAACGCGAGAAGAAACTTATGCAGCCCCGGTCCCATCACTTGCCAAAGCCCAAGCATGGTCACCAGCAAAAACAAGCAAGCAATCGCAAATGGCAACCATAAGCGCGGCCACAACCGTTCCAGCAGGATGATCCAGCGGCTGCGGCGTATCTTGCCTTGCAACTGCCGCTCGGCACGGCGCAATTCCCGGTCCCAATCACCGGTTTCCGTCTCAACTACCGCCGCTTTCGTCGTTTCACTCATGCTTGCATGTCCTTGAAAAACGCCGCTTGATCCAACTCAAATCACCCCCCTGACATTGACTCGTATACCGCTCAATTTACCTATAACCTTTAATGGGATACGGAAAACTCAAGCTGTCAATAGAAAAAACCTCCGGTAGCGATATAAGCCTAGACCTCCGTAAGCCTAGACCTGTCCTTCCATTCCATGGTGAGCGTTTTTGCATTTTCCTAAAGTTTGTCAAGGGTGTAACCGCTCTGCGGCCGCTTTCAGCGGCCCTTGACAAACTTTAGGAAAATGCCAGTGTCTCATCATGGAATGGAAGGGCTGGTCCAACAGTTTCAGCCCGCTGCCTGGTCAAATCCTGATGAACTGAAGATTTTAGGCACATAAATACCACGAAATTTAGGCGACAGCCATGTTCGTTTTGCTTGTGGTAATACCGGCGGTCTTTATCATTGACTTTTCCATGCTTTCCGTCTCCTTTTGAATGTTCTGCGTAAATTG
>WGBT01000030.1 GCA_015494185.1 Hyphomicrobiales bacterium
GCTCAATCGACAGACCGAGCTTGAATTGCGCAAAGAAGGGCGCGTTATCATTTTGCAACAAAAAAGCGATGTTTACATGGCCTGTATCGAAACCGTGGCCAGAATTGTCGAAGGCGGCTGCCACGATGCAAAACTGATTGACGAGCTGCGTATTCTCAACCACAAACTGGCCGTGTTCGCCAGCAGCAGCGTCATCCAAGCGCAGGAATTATTGTTGCAACAACTCTTGTCGAGCCTTTCCGATGGGCGGATTTCAAATGCCGATGGCAATGAAATCATGAACAAGTTGACGGAAATGACATCGGCCATGCGTGAAGATATTCTCCATGAGATTGGTTTGGAAGAAGCCGACATGACCCGTAAAATCCTGCTTCGGAATTCCGCCAATATGGAAAAACTCGACGATCTTGAGGATAAACTTGCAGCAACGAACGAAACAACTAGACAGGGGGGTCTATGACAATTCCACCGCCCACGCCCAGAAGACGCATGACCAAAGAAGAATGGTGGGCCTTATCCCTTTATGAGAAATTTGAGCATGCGGTGATCTTTCTTCTCAGCGGCATTATCGCTGTCATCATCGTGGTGTCGCTTTGGGTGTTGATACGTGAGGTCTTCACACGGCTGGTCTTGAGCGCCTTCGATCCGCTCAATTACGCCACCTTTCAGGCCGTCTTCGGGATGATTTTCACCGTGGTGATCGCGCTTGAATTCAAACGTTCTTTATTGGTGGCGACAGCACAGAGATTTGGTTGCATTCAGGTCCGCACCATCGTCATCATTGCGCTGTTGGCGATTGCGCGGAAATTCATCATCATCGACTTGGGACAGGCAGCCCCCGCCAAAATTGCCGCTCTGGCAGGCGCGGCCTTAGCGCTTGGTATCGTCTACTGGTTGGTCCGCGAGCAAGATCAACGCGAATGGGAAGCCACCCGACAGGCCGAACAGCGGCAACAGGCCGAAAAAACGGCTCCTCTTAAGGACTGGCAAGGCGGGAAGCGCCGTCAAGAGCAAAGCGCAGTGTAAAAAACGAGACTTGAGCTGACAGACAAGTGCCAACTTGTCTGTCCCTTCCAACTCCCACTTGCCCTTGCGCTCCATCTCAAGATACTGTCTGCAGGAAAGTGTAGAGTTTTGCTCAGGAAGATGGAAGGCGATAAAGAAGAGGCGCCATGAAGGGAGTTGAGCCGTGAGGAGGCTTGAATGGATCCACAAATGTTGATGGCCTCCCGGGCCCATTGGTTGATCAATTTGGTCCAGTCCGCCTTGCTGCTTGGTGTGATGGCACTGGTGGCCTGGGTGGCGCTGACCAGCGTTTTGGGGTTTTGGTCCTCCCTGTTTGTGATTGCCGTCGCCTTACTGGGGCTTGTCGCGGCTCAGGACGTGCCGCGCAAATTGCTGCTGTCGGCCTATCACGCCGAACCGCTCACGCCGCAAAACGCCCCGGAACTGGTGGCCGCCATAGCCGAACTTGCCCGCCGCGGCGGTCTGCCAAAACCACCCAAACTTTACCGCATTCCCAGTCCCCTGCCCAATGCCTTTGCCATGGGCCGGGCCGATGACAGCGTGGTCTGTGTCACCGATGGCTTGCTGGAGCTGCTCAATGGGCGCGAACTGGTTGGCGTGTTGGCCCATGAAGTCGGCCATGTGGTCAATCGCGATTTGTGGATCATGGGGCTGGCTGATGCAATGAGCCGGATTGTTTCCGTGGTCAGCTATATAGGCCAGCTGTTATTGTTGATCAACCTGCCGTTGCTGCTGAGCGAAAAGGCCGTCATTCCCTGGCATCTGATCGCACTGTTGATCTTTTCGCCAACCTTGATGGCGCTGGTCCAGCTTGGCCTGTCACGCACTCGAGAATATGATGCGGATCGGGCGGCGGTGGAGCTGACCGGTGATCCCGATGGCCTGATCAGCGCCTTGTTGAAATTGGAACGCCGGGTTGGCCGCTTTTGGGAAGATATTTTATTGCCGGGGCGGCGGATTCCCGAGCCTTCCTTATTGCGCACCCATCCCCCCACCGAAGACCGCATCGCCCGGCTGCGCGAACTTTCTGCCAACCCTCAAGTCAAAGCCCTATCTGTGGTTGGCTATCCCCAACCCTCCCGCTCGATGCCTTTGCCTCGTCCAAGATTTCGCGGCTATGGAACTTACTGGTAACAGCCCGCCGGACAACCGTAAAATGATACTTGAAAGGCCAACCGAAAGAACGCCTCCAATGCTTGTGCGAAACCCTTGCCATAAGGTGAGAAAACCTATATTTCAAGGAAACGCTGGTAGTGTCAGAGCTGTCCTTACTAGTCATGGTAAAGACGGCTTGAAAGCAGAAAATGCACTAACAATAATGGGCATGATAAGCGGATCACTGTCAGTCTAATCAAATAGAGCTTTTTACATAGAACACGCCACTCCCCTTAGAGAGCCAATGAACGGCTGAAATCAATTTCCTCATGGACCAATTACTCACTCACTCCGTCATCATGCTTGCCGCCGCGACGGCGGTGATCTGGATACTGCGTTTTTTCGGCATTTCACCCATTGTTGGCTATCTTTTCGCCGGGCTCGTCATTGGTCCCTTTGGTCTTGGCTTGATCGGCGAAACTGAAGGCTTGGCCTTTCTTGGCGAGTTGGGCATTGTTTTTTTGATGTTTGTGGTGGGGTTGGAATTTTCAATCCCGGCCATTATCGACGCCCGCCGCGCGGTGTTCCTGGGAGGGGGGCTGCAAGTCCTGATCACGACAGCCGTGTTCTTTGCCGCTTTACAGCTTTTCGGCATCTCCCCATTAGGGGCTTTCCTGGCGGCTGCGGCCTTGGCCATGTCATCGACGGCGCTGGTGCTCAAATCCCTTTCTGAGAGCGGAAAATTACACACAGGATTTGGCCGCGATGCGGTTGGGATTCTTCTGTTTCAGGATATTGCGACCATTCCCCTGCTGGTCCTGATCGCAGCCTTGTCACAAAGCGGCAGTGTTGGGGCCGCTGAGATCGGTTTTTCTCTGGCGCGCGCCGCCGTCCTATTCGCCGTGCTTTATGTGATTGGCCGTTTTGTTCTCTCTGGCGCGGTTTCCCATATCATTGGGCTCAATTGCATCGAACTGCGATTACTCTTGACCTTGCTCATCATCATGTCGGCCGCCTGGCTTGCCCATGCAGCCGGTGCCTCTTTACCTTTGGGGGCGTTTTTGGCGGGCATGATCATTGGCGAAACCGAATTCAAACACGATATTGAAAACGATATCCGCCCTTTCCGCGACATTCTGCTGGGTATTTTCTTCATAACGGTCGGGATGCAATTTGATTTTGCGGTAATTCCAGACCGTGCCGGTTTGATTCTGCTTGCCCTGTTCGGCCTGTTGGTGGTCAAGGTTGCCCTGATCATCGCTCTTTTGCGTCTGATCGGCAAACCCCGCAAAGAAGCTTTGCAAACAGCGATCACTTTAGGCCAAGGTGGTGAGTTTGGCCTGCTGCTGATGACCCTGGCCAATAAGGGCAACATCATCCCGGCCAGCTTAGGGGAAGCGGTGATCATCGCCATCATTATTTCAATGCTGATTGCACCGTTTATCATCCGTAACAGCGAAGCCCTGGGGGCGCGAATCGAAGCACGCTTGACGCGGGGACAGCCCTCCCGTCCCTGATGAGGCGTGACGTGTCAAGGTCAAGGAGGCGCCGGTATAAGCTGTTGGCCCCGTCAAGCCTCCGCCTTGCCGATAAAACCTTCGATGGTATCAATAAAGGTTTCGACCGAGATGGGTTTGGGAATATAGGCTTCGCACCCGCCCTGGCGGATCCGCTCCTCATCGCCCTTCATGGCAAAGGCGGTAACGGCAATGACGGGAATATGCGCCAATTCCGGATCATCTTTGAGCCATTTGGTAACCTCCAGGCCAGATACTTCCGGCAGCTGGATGTCCATGACGATCAGATCGGGCTTGTGCTCGCGAGCCAGTGACAACGCTTCCATACCGCTGCGGGTCTGTAGGGTGTTATAGGAATTGGCTTCTAAAATATCGTGAAAGAGCTTCATATTGAGCTCATTGTCTTCCACGATCAACACCGTCTTTGGCATAGTCGAAATCCCAAATCATCGCCCCCACTGGCTTGAAAGCTCCAAAAGTCTGCCCTCTTGCAAGAAAACTCTGAAGAATACATCGAGAATTTCAGCCGCCTGCCTTGTGACAGGCCATGTCAGAGCTGTCCTTGCATTCCATGGTCAAACACTGGCATTTCCGGCAAGTTTGTCAAGGATGAAACCACTTCGCGGCCACCACAAGCGAACGTGGAGTGACGGGAGCCCCGCAGGCGGCCGGCACGACAGGGGCTTAAAAC
>WGBT01000031.1 GCA_015494185.1 Hyphomicrobiales bacterium
ATCATTTGATGACGGCCCGAGAACTTGCCCTTTTGGCCGCCCATATCATCAAGACTTATCCGGAATATTATCATTATTTCGGACAAAAAGAATTCAAATATCGCCGCCACCGGTTTATCAACCGTAATCCCCTTATCGTCGGTTATGGGGCTGATGGTCTCAAAACCGGTTATACCAAAGCGGCCGGTTATGGGGTTGTGGCCTCGATCAAAAAAAATGGCCGCCGTCTGATTGTCGTGGTGGGGGGGACGCGCAGCAAACGAGCCCGCAAAAGGGAGGCGATCAAATTGCTTGAGTGGGGCTTCCGTTCTTTCAAGCGGTTTGAACTGTTCGAAGCGGGCGAAGAAGTGGCCCGCGCCCGGGTCTGGGGCGGAGAAAAGATGACCGTTCCGCTGGTGGGCAAAGGCCCCGTCAGCATTATGATGCCGCGGCGGCTTGCTTCCAAACGGGTTCCTGCGAAAATCGTCTATAAAGGCCCGTTGAAGGCGCCTGTTCGCCGAGGCGATCAGGTTGCCACATTGATGCTGAAAAACAAATCGGGCTCATGGAATCAGGTGCCCCTTTATGCTGGCGCCGATGTCAAGCAAACCACGCCGTTTTGGCGGGGCGTTGACAGCTTGCTGTTTATGGCCTTTGGCTGGATTTTGTAAGCTGGTTGGGCGGCGGCTTGGGGGCTTAAAGCTGCGTAAAGTTGAATCAAAGTTGAATCCATGCCCCCAAGCACACCAAAGGGGCATGCTCAGAAGGGGGGAAATCAACAGGGGAAAATCAACACACCCACAGACGACGCCCACAGACAATGTCAGAATCCGCCCTTGCGTTCCATGAGTTTGGGCGGAAAAGTAGATGACGAAAAAACTGAAACTTGGATCAAGTTCTGAGCTTTTCCAAGTTTTCCAAGTAAGACTAACGGCCCCCTCTTCTAAAACATGTTCATGAGGTCCCAAGATGAGCACCCCGTCCAGCCGCCAGCCCCAAACCGCCAATCCATCGGCAAAAGCGAAAAACGCGCTTGGCAAATTCATCACTTTCGAAGGGGGGGAAGGAGCTGGAAAATCCACCCAAGCCCGGTTACTGGCTGAGCGATTGGCCAAAGCCGGCATCAAAACCCTGTTGACCCGGGAACCGGGGGGCTCGAAAAAGGCCGAAATGATCCGGTCTTTATTGTTGTCGGGAAAGATCAAACATTTTGGCCCCTTTGCTGAAGCCTTGATGTTTTCACTCGCGCGTCTCGATCATCTGGAAAAGGCCATTCGCCCCGCCTTGCGCAAGGGGTTGTGGGTGGTCTGTGACCGGTTTTCCGATTCCACCCGTGCCTATCAGGGGGCCGCTGGCGGCTTGGATCAAGATATCATCGATGGGCTTGAACGGGTGGTGGTGGGGCGCACCCGGCCGCAATTGACGATCATCCTCGACCTTCCTGCTGAACGCGGCTTGGCCCGCGCCCGCGCGCGTGCCGCCCAACAGCAAGGGAATAACCCTCATGCTCCGGTTTCCGACCGATTTGAAACCCAGGATCTCGCCTTTCATCAAAAACTGCGTGAGGAATTTTTAAAGATTGCTGCGGAAAACAAGATTCGCTACGTGGTTCTCGATGCCGAGCAGCCTCCAGATCAACTGGCCCGCCAGATTTGGAAGCTGGTCACACAAAGATTTAACATCTGAATATTGAACAACTTGTCCCGCAAGTCCAACGAGCGTAATGCAAAGTCATGCCGCCACCCGCTTCAACAGCACCAGATTTGGCCGCGCATACGGTACCGGAATTTGGCCAACTCGAGGGCTTTGCTCCGCCCCGTGTAACCGCGAGCCTGGCCCCCCCCATTGGTCATGAGAAGGCCCTCGCCACATTACAGGCGGCCCGCCAACAAGACCGGTTGCACCATGCCTGGCTGATCACCGGCCCCTTGGGAATTGGCAAAGCCACCTTGGCTTATCATTTCGCCGGCCAATTGCTGAACGATCCCCACGCAGCACGGCAAATCGCCAGCAGCACCCACCCCAATCTGCGTTGCCTGAGCCGCCCTTTCAATGAAAAGACCAAGAAATTTGCCGCCGCCATTCCGGTTGCTGAAATCCGGCAGATCAAGGCTTTTTTGGCGGCCACCGCAGCGCAAGAGGGCTATCGGGTGGTGCTGGTGGATCAGGCTGATGATCTGAACGTCTCAGCCGCCAATGCCCTGTTGAAAATGCTTGAAGAACCGCCGGAACTCACCGTGTTTATGCTGATTTCCAGCGAACCGGGGCGGCTGTTGCCAACGATTCGCTCACGCTGCCGGACTTTGGCCTTAAGCCCCCTCGCACCGCCGGCCTTGGAAAAGGCCCTGCTTATGGCTTATAACACAGCCCATCTGCCTCCCCCTGAAGGTGAGGCGCTTGCCCAAATCATGGCGCTGAGCCATGGCCGTCCACGGCGGGCTTTGGAGATGAGCACGGACAGCGGCAGGGAGCTCATGGCCCAACTCTTGGGGATTTTTTCCGCTCTCCCCGCCCTTGACTATCGTCAGGTTCATGCCCTTGCCGACAAGGTCACCATTGCGGGGGCAGAACGGGATTTTGAGATGCTGATAACGCTGCTGCTCGATCTTATCCACCGCTTGATTCGCAGCATGATGACGAAAGACCCCAACGAACAGGCGGGACTTTCTGCACAAGCTCCGCTTGCGGCACTGGAAAGACCGCTGTCGCGCCTCAAAGATCCCGGGAGTATGATCCATTGGGCCGATCTTTGGCGTGAGCTTGTGAAAGAAAATCAGATGACAGCGGCGCTCAATCTTGATAAGCGGAATTTTCTGATCTTCTGTTTCGACCGGCTGCACACGACAGCCCGGCAAACCATGGGATAAAGGGCCGTGGAGAGATGACGGGCCATGGCATAATACCAAGGGTTCTTAGTATAACATGTAAAAGTCTGTACTTGACCGCATAGACAATGTCAGATCCGTCCTTCCATTCCATGGTGAGCGGTTTTGCATTTTTCCAAACTTTGTCA
>WGBT01000032.1 GCA_015494185.1 Hyphomicrobiales bacterium
CCTGAACGGAGCCTTGGCGACGATGATGAGGCTTCAGGGCTGGGCTCAGCCGTCCCAACCGTTGGGGTGAAAACTTCGCGTGATGATGGCGCCCCCGATACCGGCGGCATGGAACCGCAGCCAACCTAAGCCTCTTCCCCCAAGCGTGGGATGGTCTGGGCTTTTGGTTTGGGCATTTGCTCTTCCCGGACCACGCGCTTGAGGGGGTCCGGGACCCCCGGGAACAATGTCAAATCAGCCCTTACATTCCATGGTCAGGTTTGGGCTTCAAGAGTTCGAAAGGTATATCATCCGGTCAGCAAGCCGTGAAACTAAACAACCCTCGCCTTACAGGCGAGGGGATTTGATCAGGGGGTGGTTGTAATCGACTGTCTTCGACGGGTTCCCCCTCCTGCTCCTCGATATATTTCTGGATCATCTCGTCCGTAATCTTTCCAGAGCTGATCGCGCAATATCCGCGTGCCCAAAGATGCCTTCCCCAGAACCGTTTGCGCAAATGGGCAAACTCGGAGAGCAAAATCCGCGAGCTTATGCCCTTCAGCCACTATCTTGCTTATATTCTGGGGGGACGATAGGCGATAAACATGTGTACATGGTCGCCCGCTACCTTCCCGGATATGATCTCAAGCTCATGCTCCATGGCAATCTGCCTGAGAATATCGCGCCGAACGGCAACCTCGCCTGTCAGAATACGTCTTCGATATTTGGGAACCCAGATCAGATGAACTTTCAAATCTGTTTTGGTATGAGCACCTTTATTGTAACGTATTGTAACCTCGCATAGCGACATGTATAAACTTCTCTTCGCCTGAAGGCGAAGGATTTCAACCATCCCCGATGGGGACATTAAGGTTAGGAATTCCTCCTCTAACAGAAAAAGCACATGGCGCATGTCTTGCTGATTTGAGCGACCAATTTGCTCACCGCTGATCGGATCTGCGGCATTGCTTTTTGCACCGCTGGCAGTGTACAGGCTTCCTTGACGACATTGCTTTTATGCTTTGCAAGCTGTTTTCGGTAATACCAGCGAACGCGCCCCAAGGCTTTTGGGGTGACGCAGGGCTTGGCGGCATTGAAAACCCGTCGCTCCAGCCGGGTGCTCTTGCCACAAACCATCATCACCGCTTCCGCCCGGGCATATTGATCGACCAGCTTGAACAATTCCTTGCGTTCCTTGGCCGAAATATAATCGAGCCCAACTTTGGCTTGGGCCTTACCTGTTCCGATAAACGGAACCATACACAGCGCAGCAATGAGCACTGCCGCCATTATAAAGACTTGACGCATCGCTATCATCCCTCCAACGGCCAAGCTAAATTGAATTGGCTGCTTTTGCCAAGTTTTTTCTTCGTTATACTAATGGCTCCCGGCCTTAACTCGTATCCCCCATGCAATTTACCTGAAATCATCAAAGGGGCAATGGCGGATACCCAGGATTATTATTTTGTAAGTGACTTACCATATCTTCAACGCTAAAAAAATATTCTCAGTTCAGCGAAACTTTATCAGCCATGTTTTTATTGCTCGAGATAAAATGAAACCTCCCAATTGGCCAAATTGGAACGAACTGCAACACAGCTTTGCCAAAGCGCTCAGCACCCCCTCCCTGAGGGTGCCGCCTCCGATCACCAGTGAGCAGAGCCCGCGGCCCGAAAAACGTTTTAATATTTATCGCAACAATGTTTTCGCCAGTCTGATCGAAGTCTTGGCGGGACGTTATCCCGCAATTGAAACCCTTGTTGGTGAGGAATATTTTGCCGCCCTGGCCAAAGCCTTCATCCGCGCTCATCCGCCCCGTAATCCGGTGATGATCACCTATGGCGGTGCCTTTCCAAACTTTTTAGAACAGTTCGAACCGCTTGCCGACCTGCCCTATCTGCCCGATGTCGCGCGTTTAGAATGGGCTTGGAACACGGCCTATTATGCCGCCGATGCAACCCCGCTGAGCCCCCAAGATTTGACCATTGTGGCCCCAGATGAGATTGCCCGTCTGGTGCTGCAATTACATCCTTCTTTGAGCATTCTAAACTCGCCCTTTCCTGCACGCTCAATCTGGCAGGCCAGTATCGACGGCAAAGACCTAAGCGGCCTCAAACTCGATCAGGGCGGCGAGGAGAGCGCCGTTGTACGCCCCTATCGCCATGTCAACGTGATTGCCTTGCCCAATGGCGCTTCTGTTTTCCTAAACGCGATCAAACAAGGCGCCCCCCTTGGCGTTGCCGTTGAACAGGCGATGAGCCATGACATGAGCTTTGATTTTCAAGCCAATCTGACGGGCCTACTCAGCAATGGCATGTTGACGGGCTTTACTGTCACACCTGCCTAAAGGCGATCGCCCATTCATGAGCGGGTTGCATTGCTCGATATCATGGTCCATGGTGCGGAGAAATTTTTCTCTCGATAACTTCATTCGCCGAAACTATGCCGAAACCATATTGCTTGGGTCAAAACAACAGCATACAGCAATGTCCTTACTGAAATCCAAGACACTTCGCCCCTATGGCAGCTGGCCATCAACCTTGAGTGCTGAACGCGTTGCAAGCAAAGCAACCCGTTTTGGCAAATTACAATCCCTTGGCAAAACCTTGTATTGGAACGAATTGCGCCCCGAGGAAAAAGGCCGTTCAGTGATTATGTCCCATGACGAAAAGGGACAGATCCGTGAAATTCTACCCGCCGGATATTCGGCCCGCAGCCGGGTTCATGAATATGGCGGCGGCGATTTCCTGGTGAGCGGCCGCGCGATTTATTTCACCAATGAACGTGATCAAGATATCTATACTCTTACCGCGGGGAAAGTACACAGACTGACCTATGACGCCTTGTTGCGGTTTGCCGATTTTGCCGAAGATCGGCCCCGCAACCGGCTAATCGCTGTCACTGAACGCCACGCCGTATCAAGAAACCCCAATCACGTCGAAAACTTTCTCAGCACTATTATTCTCGAGGGCAAAGAGCAGGGCCGTGTCGAGCGGTTGATCGATGGTCAGGATTTTTATGCCAATCCACGGCTTTCGCCCGATCAACGCCATCTGGCCTGGCTGGCCTGGGACCTGCCCCATATGCCATGGGAGGCCGCCGCCCTTTATTGTGGGGAAATAGCTCCAGATGGTGGCGTGACGAATATCCAAAAAATTGCCGGCGGGCCGGGCGAAGCTGTCTTTCAGCCCGAATGGCGCGCTGATGGGCGGCTGGCTTTTGCCTGTGAAACAACCGGCTGGAGCAATCTTTATTTGTGGCGCCCTGGGGACGCCTCCCCCACGCCTGTCCATCCCATGGCGGCCGATTTCAGCCAACCGCTATGGGTGCTGCATATGCGCACTCACGCCCACTTGCCCGATGGGCGAATAGTTGCCCGCTTTGTTCAAGAGGGTGAGGTTCGGCTTGCTGTGATCGCACCGGACCAGGGCCACTTCAAGCCCCTTCACACTCCCTTTGCCGACATCTCCGAACTTTGCGCGCTGGGAAAGGAGATCGCCGCCATTGGCAGCACCGCTGAAACGCCGGCAAGAATTGTCCGTTTTTCGCCGGAAACGGATTGGGCTGAAATCACCCCCATCCAGAAGACGGCAACGGCCCCGGCTTTGCCTTCCGAAGATATCTCCCATGGCCAGATCCGGCGATTTGCAAGCCAAGACCGGCAAGTTCATGGGATTTACTATCCGCCCCGCAATGCCGCCTTCGAAGCCCCGCCCGGCAGCAAGCCCCCCGCCATCATCCGCGCCCATGGCGGTCCCAGCGGCATGGCGGAACGGAGCTTTCAAC
>WGBT01000033.1 GCA_015494185.1 Hyphomicrobiales bacterium
GTATAGGAGAAGGACGGGGACTGATATGCCTTGGCTGCCCGTTATCGCCTTTTCAAGTCCATACCTGTCCTTACATTCCATGGTGAGCGTTTTTGCATTTTCAGCAGGTTTGTCAAGGACCACCTTCGGTGGCCGCGAAGCGGTTTCATCCTTGACAAACTTGTCGAAAATGCCAGTGTCTAACCATAGAATGCAAGGACGGATCTGGTGCGGTCTATAGGGAATGATACCAGCGTCTTTGGGATTGGCCGTTCATGCTTTCGGTTTCCCTTTGCAATTTACATATGATCTTCCAAGAGATACGCAAAAGCATGAAGTGGTCAATGAAAAAGACCGGGGGATGACTTGGGGGATGACTTCATGCAACGATGGTGATCTGCTCAGAAGCGCGGGTGACGGCGGTATAAAGCCAACGAATCTGATGCTCGCGAAACGCCCTTGATTCGTCGAACAGCACCACATTGTCCCATTGCGAGCCTTGGGCCTTGTGCACGGTGAGCGTATAGCCATAGTCGAACTCATCGGACTTGCGGCGCTGCGCATAGCTGAGGCTGTTTTCCTGACCTTGAAAAAACGCGGGATCAACCTTGACTGCAACTCTTTTTTGCGAGCTTTCGTCTTCCGGCACGACATCCATCTTGAGCAGTCCCTTGCGTTCACCATAAAAGGCGGAAACCGTCCAGATGCTGCCATTTAACAGCCCTTTGGATTTATTGTTGCGCAAACAGACCAGCTTGTCACCGGAAGCCGGCATTGGATCATCGAACCCGCGCAGTTCACGGATGCGGGTGTTGAAGTTGCGCCGGGTCCGGTTGATGCCCACCAACACCTGATCTGCTGCTAGAATATCGGAACTGTCGATCTCACGGCGGGAAATCACCCGGCTTTCCCCATAACGCCCATAATCGATCCGCTTGCCTTCGCGAATATCCATCGACATGGCGATGATTGGATTGTCGGCGGCTTGGCGGTGTACTTCGGTGAGCATGATATCGGGCTCGGCTTCGGTGAAAAAGCCGCCTCCCTTGACCGGCGGCAACTGGGCCGGATCCCCAAGCACCAGCACCTTGGTATTGAAGGACAGGAGATCCATGCCAAGTTCCATATCGACCATGGAACACTCATCGATGATGATCAATTCCGCCGTTGCGGCATCGCTGTCACGATTGAGGGTGAAATTCGGCTCCTCCAAGCTGCGCTCGCCACGGGGACGGTAAATCATCGAGTGAATGGTGCAAGCCCCATGGCAGCCGCGCTGCCGCATGACATGAGCCGCCTTGCCCGTAAAAGCGCCAAACAGCACATCGCCATCGACCTGTTCGGCGATATGACGGGCCAGTGTCGTCTTGCCGGTCCCGGCATAGCCGAACAGGCGAAACACTTGGTTGGAGCCATCTTTCAGCCAAGCGCCCACCTCTTTGAGCGCTTTGTCCTGTTGCGGCGACCATTTCATCACCAACCCCGCTTAATTTTGCATGAGACTTTATAGGAATTGAGCCGCCCTGGTTTTCCCCTGGCAGCACCATTTTCGATTCGGCCATCATATTGGACCTGGCGCACATTACAAGCCAGCATCACAATATGGTCACTTTTAAGGGGGAGGCTCACCAAATTATAGTCAAGATATAATTTTGACGGGCCGCAGAGCCCCAAAAAACAATAATCGAAAGGAAAAGAGCATGACTTATCAAGCCTTCTTCAGCAGTGTGGCTATCCTTGCTGCTGTGGTGCTTTCCTCCATTCCCGCCGCCCAGGCCAGCGGGGGCCGTCATTGTCAGGTCGCAGCCGGCGCCCAGTGGAAAAGCCCGCAGGAGGTTAAAACCACAGCTGAATCCCTTGGCTACACTGTTCAGCGCATCGAAACTGATGACAACTGCTACGAAGTTTATGCGCTCAACAAACGCGGCCAACGGGTCGAAGTCTATTTTCATCCCGTCACTTTGGAAGTGGTCAAGGAAGAACTCGATGACTAAGCTGTCCACAACGGAGTAAAACGCGATCTGCGCTTTCCGGGACGTCTCGCCTGTTCAATGGAGGGCTGAACGAAGCCCTTTGTTGTTCAGGCCCCGGATGCCTCCAGCAAACGCCCGCTGCATGAGTTCAGACAGATTATGCGCCACCCCTCCCCAGCCTGATTGCCGCTCAAGCCATCCTTCCGGAGCCATCGTCGCTCGCCTCACCCTTTTCCGGGTGAGCGACGATGGCTCTGGAAGGATGGCGGGCTATCCTTCTGGTGAATCAGAAGCGAGCTTCTTCCCCCGCAACGAACACCTCCAGAAAGTCATTTGAGGGGAAATCACCTGACCGCTTGCACCGCTAATTTACCTGACTTGAGGCCCATGTTATGACGATGTTTTGAAAAATGCCTCATGGCATTGCATGGCATTGATCGCGGTTCATGGGTACGGTTGAAATGACACTCTTGAAAAAAGGCGGGCGCTTTTTGTTGTCGCCCCGGCGCAATCAGGCAGGCATTGAGTTTTTGCGCGAGGAAAACGGTGTGCGCCTGAAGGCAACCGGCCTTTGGACCATCCGTGAAGCGGGCTTGATTGAGCGCCAGCTCAACCGGTTGCGCCTGCCCAAAACCAAAGGCACCGTGGCGGTTTTCGACCTGGCTTCCATTGAGCGAATGGATACCGCCGGCGCATGGCTTTTGCATCAGACCACCCAACGCTGGCGTGCGGCCGGCATGGCCATCGAGATTGCAGGAGCCAGCGAAAAGATCCAAATTCTGCTTGATGAAATTGCTGCCCGCGCCGAGGAAACGGGGGCTCAGCCACGACAACGCACCGCCTTTGGTCAATTGTTGTGCGATATGGCCGGTGTCATCGAAAGCATCGGCCGCGATGTGGTGATGTTGACCGCCTTTTTAGGGGCGCTGACGGCGACTTTTTTCCGCGTCATCTTCCAGCCCTGGCGGTTTCGTATCGTGCCTTTCGTTCATCATCTCGAATATGTTGGGCTGCGTGCGGTCCCCATCATTTTTTTGATCTGTCTTTTGATTGGCGCGGTGATCCTCCAGCAAGGTGCGGTGCAATTGCGCAATTTTGGCGCTGAAGCCTTATCTGTCAACATGGTGGGAATTTTGTCGCTGCGGGAAGTCGGTGTCTTGCTGACCGCGATCATGGTGGCCGGGCGTTCGGGGTCCGCCTTTACCGCTGAAATCGGCGCCATGAAGATGCGTGAAGAAATCGACGCCATGCGCACCCTTGGCATCGATCCCATGGAAACCTTGGTACTGCCCCGGGTGCTGGCGCTTGTGGTGATCTTGCCGCTGCTTACCTTGATCGGCGATCTGGCCTGTCTGACCGGTGGGGCGATCATGGCCAAGTTCTATTTGGGACTTGATTTGCCAACCTATGCCACGCGCCTGCAGGAGGCGGTGGCGATTCGGCATTTCTGGGCGGGGATGTTGAAGGCCCCTTTTATCGCTCTGGCCATTGCCATCGTTGGTTGCCTGGAAGGGCTGAAGGTGGCCGGCAGTGCCGAATCCCTTGGCCACCATGTTACCAGCGCTGTCGTCAAATCGATCTTTCTCGTGATGGTCCTCGATGCCGTTTTCGCCCTCTTTTTCTCCGCCATCGGCCTTTAAGAACGGGGAGCGGGATTGCACTTTATAGCGCATAGAAGCCCTTGGCAGTCTTGTCATGTTCTTCCGCGACTAGTGGTAATTGATGGTCAGAACAACTCGGGCCACCCATTCCGGTTCCTGGTCATATTGGACTTCTCCCTGGTTGTCGAGTGGCACCAGTGTGACACGATCTCCCTCGCCTCTGATCACCCGGCGCAGCATGACTGTGCCATTGGGCATCCCGACAAGGCAATCGGCGCCAAAAGCATTGACGATATTCGCTCGTGACAGTTTGTTGCCCACCACCACGGTGCCTGCCAGATAGTTGCCAACAGGGGCATCGAGGCGCACCGCCACCGGATCATCGGCCGGAATATCCATGTGAAAGGGAGTGACATCAAGCGGGTTTGTCGAACGCAGGATTGCCCCGGGCCCCAACACCCCCAAAATCGAAATCTCACGAGCCTTGCCGCCGCGCAAAAGGTCGGCGGGATGCACACCGAAAACATCGGCAAAGCGCTGCAACCAATCCGTCGACACCGTCATATTTGCGGTTTCGAGACGCTGAACCGTCTGCGGTGTGGTGCCGATTTTGTCAGCCAATTCCTGGAGCGTCATGCGCCGCAATTTTCGATATTCCCGAATTCGTGTTTCCATAAAAGCTCTCCCCCTTAGCTTAGAGACGGACACAATGACAACAATCAAAAATAAATATTACGCTGCCCCAACAGCTTCATCTTGCAAAGTCTTAACGTTGATTTGCGTTCTTGCTGGCAA
>WGBT01000034.1 GCA_015494185.1 Hyphomicrobiales bacterium
AAAGTGTTATTTGGCCGCTGGCTTGGCATCGATGACAACAGCCCCTTCATTATTAACTTTAGGTTTTATCGTTTTCCGGGTTTGGGTGCCAACGCTATGGGGTGCCCTCTTCATTGCCCCTTTAGCCCCTTTAGCCCCTTTGCCCCTTTGGCGGTGGCGATCACGTGACGTAACAAATAAAGCCCGGCAAAACCATCGATGGCAAGGCCCTGGTCTTGTTGATAACGCCGAATGGCCTCACGTGATTCGGGACCAATTATACCGTCGAAATCGGTTATGTGATAGCCCAGGGACGCCAGTCTTTTTTGCAGCGCGATGCGCTCTTTTTTCAACAGGGGACGGTCTTTTTTCGGCCAGGGCGTTTTCAGCGGTCCAGCTCCGCGCAGCCGGTCGGCGAGAAGGCCCACACCCAGCGCATAAGCATCGGCATTGTTATAGCGCAAAAGCGCGCGGAAATTATCCAAAATGAGAAAGGCCGGCCCGTTGGCGCCTGCGGGTAACAGCAAGGAAGCCTTGTCGTTGCGGTGTTCGAAGGGTTTGCCATCGGCTCGTTTGATGCCTTTTTTCGCCCAGGTGGCAAGGGACCAGCGCCGGCGTTTGCCGGCCAACCGGGTGTTGAACCCTTTGGGTAACACGACCTCATAGCCCCAGCGCCGGCCCGGACGCCATTTTGAAACACGCAAATAGTTCCCGGTCGAGGCTAAGGCATCGGCAATCGTGTTCCAGATATCGCGCCGTCCGTCACCGGTATAGTCCACGGCATAGGCGTTATAGGTGGTGGGAATGAATTGGGTATGGCCCATGGCCCCAGCCCATGACCCTTTGAGCCCTTCCCGGGTGATATCGCCGCGTTGCAGGATCTTGAGACTTGCAATCAGTTGTTGGCGGCCGAATTTGCGGTATCGGCCGCCACGATAGGCCAAGGTTGCAAGCGAGCGGATAACATATTTGTCGCCTTTGTGGGTGCCATAATTCGACTCCATGCCCCAGATCGCTGCGATGATATACCGGTCGACGCCATAGCGTTTTTCAATGGCGCGAAACAAAGCGTCATGTTCGGCCAGTTTTTGGCGTCCATTTTTGACCCGGCTGTCTGAGGCCGCCCGCTCGATATATTCCCAGATCGGCTTGACGAATTCCGGTTGATAGCGTGCGGCTTCAAGCACTTCCGGATCGGGGGTGACACCTTTGAACGCCGTCTCAAAAGTCCGGCGGGAGATGCGCCGCGCCCGTGCGCTGGGCCAGAAACCTTTGACCCATTGTTCGAAGCTTGCCGCTTGGGCTTTCTCAACGGTCATCAGGCTGGCTCCCGCGGTGAGATTGAGCATTCCCAAAAGCAACACTTGAAAGCGATAGGTCATGGCCATAAAGGCTCCCGTTGGTGGCAAGGTTGGGTGTTGAGGGCATGTGATGCAATCACCCCTTGGCTAATTTATGGCATCGATAGGCAGAGGGCCTGGCGCTGTTAAAAATCGGCATTTAAGAAACCTCTTATGAGACAACCTCTCTCACCAATTCACCCTTCCCTCATTTGCCGCGGCAGCCATAGGCTTCAGGCCAAGGGGCGGTGGTGAGAGGACAGCACTTTGATTTAGAGGTTCTTTAGCCTAACATATTCAACCTAACATATAATGGACAGATTGCCCAAACTTTGCAGCCCTAAACCCGTCCTTGCATTCCATGGTAAGCGGTTTTGCATTTTCCCAACCTTTGTCAAGGGCGCGGCAGCGCCGCGAAGCGGTTTCAACCCTTGACAAAGGTTGGGAAAATGCCAGTGTCTGATCATGGAATGCAAGGGCGGGTCTGACGACGTTGCCTGTGGTGGGGGGCAGGGTTAATGCTGCTCATTATTTGATTTGCGCACATTTCCGAAATTCTCACACAAGGCCCAACCAAAAATCCGTTAAGCAAGATGAACAACGATAAGCTTTAAGGGACCGCCCCCTGGCGGCGCAGTTTGGCGCAGGCTTTGGGTTGGCTTTTGCATAATTTCTTATAAATCGCCCGGCTCGGATAGCAGGTCTGCGGCAGCCCCGCCTGTTTTTCATAACGCCCAATGGCAATGCGGGTTCCCTGGCCAAACAGTCCGTCGATCTTGTCATCATAAAAGCCCTGTTCACGCAAGAGGATTTGCAGCCCGCATAAGTTTTTGGGGGTGATTGTGAAATTGCGCTCTTTGGGGGCCCAGCGGGTGTGAAAACGGCATTTTCGTCCCGGCCGGTCACATTTGATACGATCGGCGACATGCCCCAGATAAAGCGCATAAAGATCGGATTTATTGTAGTGGCGAAAGACCTCGAAATTGTTCAGCGCCAGAAAGGCGGGCCCTTTGGTGCCTGCCGGTAAAATCACATAAGCCAGTTTTTGCAGATGTTCCTTGGGAAATGTCTTTCCCTTGCCGCCGGCGCGCCGCACCCCATAATCTCTGACCCAAGTGGCGATGGTTTTTTTGTTGCTGCGGCTTTCCAAGGCGCAATCAAATCCCTTCGGCAGCGTGACTTCATAGCCCCAGGGAACCCCCGGCTCCCAGACTTTGCCATTTTTATAATCGGCCCCTTTGGAGAGCAAAAAATTGGCGGTGGAGGCAAAGGCGTCACGCAGCGAGTTCCAAATGTCGATTTTGCTTGCATCCTCGTCCCCATTGACCGCATAGCGGTAAAATTCTTGGGGCATGAATTGAGTATGGCCGGTGGCGCCAAGCCAAGAGCCCTTGAAATCTTTCATCGTGACATGACCTTCATCGACCATTTTCAGGGCGGCAAGAAGATGGTTTCGGTTGAAGGTCCGGCGCCAGGGGGATTTGGCATAGGCGGCACGGGTTGCTAAGGTTCGCAGCACATTTTTGCGGCCGAGATTGCGGCCAAAATTGGTCTCCCGGCCCCAGATCGCCAAAATGATACTGGGATGAATTTTGTATTTGTCATGCACATATTTTAGCGCGCCTGAATGCTCGGCCCATTTTTGTTGCCCGCGCTTGACCACAGCCGCTAGGCCGAAACGGCCGGTTTCCGGGAAATAATTGGCGGGGCGCAGAAATTCCCGCTGGGCTGGTTTGTAACATTTTCCGGGAAGCTTCAGCGGGTCCCGTTTGCGGCGCCGTTTTGCCGCTTTGGCAGGCGGCGGTGTTGTGGGTTTGAAGCTTGCCGGCGGGGTGCGGCGCAGCCCGCCAAGGGAACGGTCGGGTGCGCCTAGAAAGTGGAGCACTTTGATGTAAGTCGCCCGGGAAATGCCAAGTGCTTTGGCTTCCGGCCAGAGATCTTCGAACAGACGGGCAAAACCCTTGTCGATTTTTTTGTTGGTCTTGAGGTTTATTGCCGTTGCCGCCCCAACGGGGGAGGTTGCGCCCACGGTGAAACTTACCGTTGTCATCCCAAACCATACAAGCCCGATTGCTTTGCCGGCAAAATTGGCAATGTTCATAGCACGTTTTCTCGTCCTCTCCTGTGGCTGCGATCGTTTGAACCCGGCAGGCCATACAATATCAGCAACAATGTGGCCGCTTAAAGGGCCTAATTTCGGGGGAAGCCGATCTGTTATACCAAGGCCCCTTGGTCTTATTGAAACCATGACCAAGGGCATCAAGGTGACACGGCGCTTTATAGTCTATCTTATAGTCTACCTCTATATTCGACTATATGAAAAGCCCCCATAATGAAAAGCCCCCCGGCCGGGGAGGAACCGGGGGGCGGTCTTTTGCAGGGGATCATCTCAAAGGTTCAAGGAAATGCGTATAGGAGAAAACAAGCTGCCCTCAATGCACCCAAGGGTTAAAATCGTAGTAAACTCCGCCAGCAATGGTTGTTCCCAGTGGATTGTTGTCAAACGCACTGATTGTTGCTGCGGTCACGACTGCGATCACCATGACAGCCAACCCTAAACAGACACCGCATTTTACATTTCTCATAACTATTCTCCCGATTATCCTGTCCTACTGGGACTTGCGAGAAAGAAAAATATTTCTTTTTCGCTTTTTTCCGCGCCCTTGTGCCTTCTTTCTTCTTTCGCCCTTTTGCTGAAAGTCCTTACGGGCCTTACGGGAGCCTGAACGAATATGCTCAACACAATCTAGGGCAATGGAGATCGACAGCTATCGGAGCGGAAACCAAGGTGCGTCGTTTTGTCGCTATGGGTATTAGGTAGCACAAATTGTCGCACCCTTGCAAGGAGATTTTCAGTGTTGTCAAAAATGTGAATGATATCTGTGAGCATGCGTGCACCTTTCCAATTTTGCATCAGCCCTTTAGCCATGAGCATGTGTCATTTGACATATTCGCCGGCAAAATCGGCGCGGGCGCCGCAATAGACATTGCATCCCTCAGTACGGCTCAATTTGAGGCTGGCTTTTTTCTTTTTGCCGCCTTTTTGAGGCTCGATGAGGATTTTGCAGGTTTTGGTATCTGGAAAATCTTCGGCTGGCGCAGTCCAAATCCAGCGTTTGCCGATCGGTTCGGCGCCGCGAAAGCCCACGGTGCAGGAATGGGCTGTTGGGCCGATGATGGTTGTGATGTGGCCGGCCAATGTGCCATCGGTCTCGCGGACGATCCAAATCGTGCCTTCGCTGTCTTCATCCTTGGTTTTGAGTTTGTAGGTGCCAGAAAGCCGCTCTTTATCGCCCCCGGCCCGTGCCAAGCGCTGTAGACGTGCATCATATTGCCGCTCCAGGCAGGCGGCATCATCGCGGCAGCGGTTGCGGGCTTTGAGCCAGGCCAGTTGTTGACGGCGCACCCGTTTTCCCTTTCCATCCTTTTTGAGCGCATTGAAAAGCCGTTTCATGACCGCATCGCGTTGCGAAAGAGAAGCATCGGAACAAATTCTTCGCTCGGTTGGGGATTTGGCCACCAGGCAAGAAAAGGACGGTTCTGCGGCAGCCCTGGTGGTTGGCTTTTGTTCTTCGGCGGCAGCGGTTGTCGTAAGCATCAACCCTGTCGCCATGATTGCTGCGGCAACCGTTGGAATTACGGTCCCTCCCACATGAACGGCGGCGTTAAATTTGAATAGAGCGGTTAGGGGACGGGGCGCAACAAGTGTCTTGAAGGCGGCGTACAAGGGGCTCCTCCTAACTAAATAAAAGTTGATAAGCAGGTTGAGGGCATGTTTGTTGAGACAACAGGTCCTACTCTAAGCCCTCGAAAAGAGCTATTCCAGTGAAAAACTGACATTGACAGTGACACTCCATTTTTGCGTGCCGGGCTGGATCGGGGGGGCGGAGCGGCTCATGCTCATTTGTCCAGCCAACGGACGAGGTGTTGGCATTCGTGCCCCTTGTTCGGTAATGGCTACCACCTTGCCAAGGGTGACGCCAGCCGCTTCGGCATAAAGTTTGGCCCGTCTTTTGGCTTCCGCTATGGCGCGTCGCCGGGCTTCGTCCAGTAAGGCCTCTTTATCACCAACCGCAAACGAGATGCCGTTTATCTGATTGGAGCCGAGTTTGACGACATGATCGAGGATTTTGCTGATGTCGTCAATCCGCCGGACCCGAATGCGGGCGGCGTTAAAGACCCGATAGCCGGTAATGAGGGGAGGGCGGCCATCGTTGAAATATTTTTGTTGTGGGAGGATCGAAAAATTCACGGTTGTGATGTCGTGTTCATCAACGCCTTGCTCGATCAAGGTATCAATGATTCGGTTCATGGCTTGGGAATTTTGTGCTAGGGCTTGAGCCGCATCACGGGCGATGGTGGTTACCCCGGTATTGATGAAGGCGGTATCCGGTTTGGCGATGACTTCACCTGTTGCAGAGAGGGTGATCAGGCGTTCGGGCGGGGAGACGGGGTGTGGTTGGGCGTTTGCCGTATTGGTTGTGAGCAGCCCAAAAATGAGTAGGGCTAATGCCCCTAGCGCGTGACCATTCTTATGCGTAAGAGTCCATATCACTGGATTATTCTCCTGATTTCGCCTGTCATTTTGTATGCTTGTTGGCCCGGGCGTTTTTCGTCTGCCCGGTCTGATTGGTCCTCTGATTAGTTCGCTTTGGTGCTCTGGCGGCGGCTATTAGGCATATCGTAAAGAAATACTCTTCTGGGTAGGATTGACGATCTGATAGCTGCTGGCAAGGGCCATTTCATACTTGTCATTGGCACATGACTTGTTCGATTTTATGGTTCTGAGGAAGCACCATGAACCAGCCCCCGGTGTGTGCATGGCTTGCTTCGATTCCCCCCTTGCAAATGAAAAATAAGTTCTTATACTAACAAGTGAAATGCATTCTCGTTGAGCTATTCAGGAGAGTGGGCCGCGTGGGGGTCCGCTCTTTTTTATTTTTTATTCCTTATAGTTGTTGCGTGAAAGGGGGTGTCTAGGACCCCGTGGAGGTGGGCAGCTCGAGAGGACTGATGGCAGAACAAATCGACATGGATCGCCGCTTTGTGACAGAAAATGGGCCGGCGCGTGCTATTGCGGAACTGGTCGAACCGGTCATTGAAGCGCTTGGCTTTCGCCTGGTTCGCGTCAAGTTGTCATCGCGCGATGGCGGGACCTTGCAGATTATGGCGGATCACGCCACCCGGCCCATCAATATTGATGATTGCGCGACCATTAGCCGTGAGCTTTCCCCTCTGCTCGATGCCGAGGATCCCATCTCAGGGCCTTATCATCTAGAAATTTCGACGCCAGGTATCGACCGCCCCTTGGTCCGTCCCCGTGATTTTGAAGATTGGGCTGGCTATGAGGCCCGTGTGACCCTGAACGAAATGGTGGATGGACGTAAACGTTTTCGGGGGCGTCTGGAAGGTTTTGAAAAGGGGGAAGTCCGGCTGCAAGTGCAGCTCGATGGTTGGGAGGCGCCACGGGTGTTGGGTTTTCCAATCACCATGATCGAGCAGGCCAAATTGGTGATGACCGATGAGCTGTTGAATTTGGCGCGCCGCTAACATGCCGCTGACATATGTGGAGTTGTTTTGCAGTTCGAAAGGAACTTTGGCGTGCGGGGCGTTGGGGCGTTTGTATGCGTTTGTATTATGTGTGTAACGCCTCCCAAATGGGCGAAAAAAGAAGCTGACGGAGGATCAAATGGCGCAACTTGGTGTCAGTGCCAATAGGCTTGAGCTACTTCAAATCGCGGATGCGGTTGCTCGTGAAAAAAGTATCGACCGCATGATTGTGCTCAATGCCATGGCTGAAGCCATTCAAAAAGCCGCCAAATCCCGTTATGGGACGGAAAATGATATCCGTGCGGAGATCAATCCGAGAAGTGGTGAAATTCGCTTGTTCCGGGTTCGTAAAGTGGTTGAAATGGTCGAAAACGACGCCACGGAAATCAGCTTGGACGAGGCCCGGGCCATTGATTCCGAAGTTGAGATCGGCGGTGAAATCCGCGAAGAACTGCCGCCTTTCGATTATGGCCGCGTCGCGGCGCAAAATGCCAAGCAGGTGATCGTTCAGAAAGTTCGCGATGCGGAACGTGAACGTCAGTATGAGGAATTCAAGGACCGGGTTGGCGAGATTGTCAGTGGCACGATCAAACGTGTTGAGTTTGGTCGGCGCGACGAGTATGGCAATGTCATCCTTGATCTGGGC
>WGBT01000035.1 GCA_015494185.1 Hyphomicrobiales bacterium
AAAACCGCTTCGCGGCCGCTTTAGCGGCCCTTGACAAACCAGCTGAAAATGCAAAAACGCTCACCATGGAATGTAAGGACAGGTGCAGGCCAGAGCGAAAGGCGAAACAGAGTAACCGTTGCCGGTGAGGTCAGGGGCAGATTTTTTTACAGATTAGACCCGCTTAGACCAGCGGCTCCTGACCTTTTCTCGTATACCGTTCAATTAACAAAGACCTTTCAAAGGGTAGGGCAGTTCAACAGCACCTCTAAATAGCCTCGCAAGCGCTTCGAGCGCTTTCAGATATCACCGTTTTTTCAGCTTGTAACTTTGGTGGCAATCTTTGCAGACCCGGCTTAACTTGTCAAAGGCGATACGAAATGCCGCCTCGCCTTGTGCGGCTGCTGCGGCAACCTCACTGCTTACACGTTTCAATTTCTGAGCTTTGGAAAGAAAATCAGCCATATTTTTCCAGATCGCAGGGGAGGCGGCCGTTTCCGGATCGGTATGAGAGCCTGTAGGAAAGAGCTTGACGAATTTGTCAGGCGCATCGCTGATGGTCCGCATCGCTCCTTTGGCGCGCGCGGGATCAAAAGGCAGCTTGCCGCTGGCCATATTTTGCGCAAGCTTCGCCGCCTGCCCCACCGCTTTCATGATCTCCTGGCGTTCTTTGACCACATCGGCCAGGGTTGGCGAACTCAAAGATACAGCGGCCGCAACAAGGGTGAGAGCCAGGCTGAAGGCCCTTCCCACCGAGGACATTGATGACCAAAGGGAGGACAAGATTCGCTTCAAATATTTCATCGCTCATTCCGTCTCTATCTGCATCTGGAAAAAGGGCTTGGCTCTTTCCTGAAAACCTCTGTATTTATTTGGGTCTTTTTCTTGCTTTTTTCAAAGAAGGGCTGCGTGGAACTTGTAAAAGTTGTCAGCCATCCTAACAGATAAGTCAAGTTTCATCACTATTTGGGACTTTGACCGGCAACAGCCGCTTCGATTTGTTTTTGCCTTTGATCCTCATATTTTGAGCTATAATGTTTGCATATGTTCCTTTTCTTTATAGTCACCAGTTGTGAAACGATCATGACATATTTGGGAGCCGTTTCGGGATAAGTTGGGACAAGATAAAGTCCAAGGCGGACATTTGCGTGTCATGTCATAGTCGGTTAAAACAAAAGAAAAAGCAAATGCCGCGGAATGATATGGGATAATCGACGCGCTTTGGGCGAGGTTGAGGCAGATTGTGAATTCCTTCGTGAACTTCGTTCTGGTGTTCTTTGCCGGGTTGATCATTGCGATGTTCAGCGCGGCATTGCTGGTTCCCCGGTTCATCGACTGGACCAATTATAAAAGCCTGTTCGAGCAGCAGGCGGCCCGGCTGGTTGGGCGCAAGGTCAAGGTTCATGGCGCGGTCAATCTGCGGCTGCTTCCCACCCCTTATTTGCGATTCGATGATGTGCGCATCGGCCCGCGTGAGGATCAACCTTGGGGGGCGGATCTGCTCCAGGCCGAGGCGTTCACCGTCTGGCTGTCGATCCCGCCGCTGTTGCGCGGGGTCATTGAGATTCGTGAAATCACCTTGACACAGCCGAAATTGCGCATCGAAATCGCCCGCGACGGGGCCGCCAATTGGCAAGGATTGGGCCCCCGCCAAAGCGTGTCGATACAGGAAGCGGGACGTTTCAAGCTGGATGAGTTGAATATCATCGATGGGGAAATCACGGTCCATCGGGCACTTGGCAGCCAAGCTGTGAAAGCCTCCGATGAGAAAGCCTTGATTGCGGCAAAGGCGATATCTGGGGTGTTTTCTGCGCGCACCCTTTATGGTCCCTATAAGTTTTTCGGCCAATTGCAAATTGGTGATATGGATCAACGGTTGCAGGTTGCTACCGGACGGGTTGGGTCTGACAAGACCATGGTCTTAAGAGCCGTTATGGAAGCGGTGACGGGAGCCAACAAAACCACACTGCGCGGGAAATTGACAACCGGGGCCGCGCCGACATTCGTTGGCGAATTGCGAACCATCAGTGCGGTGCGGCGCGCCGAGACGCTCACTTCTGGCAGGGGGATACCGAAAATCGAGTTTCGTGCAACTCTTACAGCTGGGCTCAACAAGGCGAAGTTCTCACCAGCGGCCTTGTCTTTTCTGCACCATCAGCGGCCTGCGCAGTCTTTGTTGGGGCGGATTGTCTTCGATTGGACCGACCGGGTTCAGGCGGATGCTTATTTTTCCTCTAAAGTCCTGGATCTAGCGCATTTGCGCGAGACGGGAACAGGGCAGGAGCAGGGGAAAGCGGGGGACGGCAAGCCTGGCATGGAAGAAAATCTGTTCCATGTGATCATGGGACCGATTGCCCATCTCACTCAGCGTGTCGATGAGGGCCACTTTGAGGCCGAAGTAACCCAGATCAATCTTGGCGAAGAGGCTATTCAGGATTTTCGCCTGGAGGCCGTCCGGGGGCCGCAAGGACTTTTGATCAAGCGTTTCGAGACCGAGCTTCCCGGGCACAACAAGGTTCGTCTTCAAGGGCTTTATGGGGGGGAGGGGCCGCGCGATTTCGCTGGCCAAATCG
>WGBT01000036.1 GCA_015494185.1 Hyphomicrobiales bacterium
TGCCCGCCCCGCCCATGGCGTCAAAGGCGAATATGTTGCATGTGCCGCCATCCCATGCCTCCAGCAGCATGGCCATCTCGCGCTCGCGGCCATAGAGTTTGCGCGCATAGGTATCGGGCAGATGCTCAATATTGATCTCGGGCGGCGCCATGGCGAGCACGCCTTTGGGCTGGCCTTCTGCCTGTTCAGCGCCCAGATTGCGAAACAGGCGGTCCGGGTCGTTCTTGATCTTCGGCCATTCGAGCGTCGGCAGATTGACAAAGACCGGGCCGATCAGCTTGTAAAGCCGCGAGGGCTTGCCATCCTCGCCCGACAGTGGGGCCAGCGCCACGGGCACGATCTTTTCCGCCACCCGCGCCTTTTCCGCTTCGCCCAGCACCCAGTCCGAGCGGGTGGAGGTTTCCGACCACAACACGATCACCTTGGCGGCCGTGTTCAGCGCCTGATTGATCTGAATGATGAAATCCTTGTCCGGCGCGTCATTCAACCGCTCGTCAAACCAGACCTCGAGGCCGGCTTTTTCAAGCATATCGCGCAGCGCGAGGGCATGGTCGATGTCGGCATGGGAATAGGAAATAAACACATCAGGCGGCTTGGTCATTCCGGTCATGGCGGGGCTCCCTCATTGCAATGGCAATAGCTGGGCATGGCTAAAGACCGTCAAGCCCCGTCCGAAGCGAAAAGCCTTGGATAGCCGCGTTGAGTGCACCTGAAGGGCAAACCAAGGGCAAGCCGGGTTACCGTGCTGCGGCCGCTTGCCGTTGGCTGCGAATGACCGTCGTCACATCACTGTTGTGAATGAACCGCGGTTTCAGCTTGGGCGATGGCGGTGGCAAGGGCGAGGTCAAGGGCTGGATCAACGGCTGTGACACCTGCATTTCGCGAGACTTTCTGTAACTCGATCAGCATGTCGCGAATATAGACCGCGGCCTGATAGCGTCCGATTTCCTCTGTCCCCAAAGACGGCTTTATCGCCGCGGTGTTTTGATGGGTTGCGATAGGTCTTTCTCCCCTTGCGGTTTGCAGCCGGGCTGCAGCGTTTTCTTCTTTGGTTAAGGATTTTGTTTTATCACCTTCGGCAATTGCTTTGTTTTGTGATCTTTTCATGCTATCTCCAGCCATGACGAAACGTTAAGTAAAGGATAGCGCCTCGCCATAATTAATAATTAAAAATTGACATTTAGGCAACTCACAACTTTAAGTAGATCGTTCTGGGGGGCACCTAAGGGGGCAATGCATCCTAACACTTCTCTGAAGGCTTCATGGAAACGCAAATCACAAAACATCAATGAACATTGTCATCGTCGAGTCGGCTGCGAAGGCCAAAACCATCAACAAATATCTAGGTCGTGATTTCAAGGTGCTGGCCTCGTTTGGCCATGTCCGGGATTTGCCGTCGAAAGATGGCTCGGTGGAGCCTGACAACGACTTTGCAATGCACTGGGATACGGACAGCAAGTCGGCGAAAATCCTCAAGGAGATCGCCCAGGCGGTCAAAGGGGCGGACAAGCTCATTCTTGCCACCGACCCCGATCGTGAAGGGGAGGCGATTTCTTGGCATATTTTGCAGGTGCTGGAACAACGCCGGGCGCTGAAAGGGGTCGAGGTGGAACGGGTTGCCTTCAATGCGGTGACGAAAGATGCCATCAAGGAGGCGTTGGCCCATCCCCGTTCCATTGATGAACCCCTGGTCGATGCTTATCTAGCCCGCCGGGCGCTCGACTATCTGGTTGGTTTTACACTTTCCCCGGTGCTCTGGCGCAAATTACCAGGGTCCCGCTCCGCAGGCCGGGTGCAATCGGTGGCGTTGCGTCTGATCTGTGATCGCGAAGCCGAAATCGAGGTCTTCAAACCGCAGGAATACTGGACCATCGAGGCGCTGCTCGCCACATCGCAATCCGAAGAATTCACCGCCAAACTTTGGGGCATCGAAGGCAAGAAACTTGGCAAGTTCGATCTGCCTGACGAGACTGCGGCACAGCCTGTCAAAGCCGCCCTTGAAGCCGGCCGGTTCAAGGTTGTCTCGGTTGAGGCCAAACCGCAAAAACGCTATCCCGCGCCGCCCTTTACCACTTCAACCCTGCAACAGGAAGCATCACGCAAATTGCGTTTCAATGCGCGGCGGACCATGGATGTGGCGCAAAAACTTTATGAAGGGGTCGATCTTGGCGGCGAGACCGTGGGGCTTATCACCTATATGCGGACCGATGGGGTGCAGATCGTGCCCGAGGCCATTGCCCAGGCCCGTGACGAGATTGGCAAGCGTTTCGGTGACCGCTATCTGCCGCCCAAACCGCGGCACTACAAGACCAAGGCAAAAAATGCCCAAGAGGCCCACGAAGCGGTGCGTCCAACCAGTTTTGCCCGCCATCCCGATGATGTCGCCCGTTATCTCGATGACGACAGCGCAGCCCTTTACCGGCTGATTTGGCAACGCGCGGTGGCCAGCCAAATGGCCCATGCGGAATTTGAACGCACCACGGCGGAGATCGAAGCCATTGGCGGCGATGGGAAGACCTATCAGTTGCGCGCGACCGGTTCGGTGTTGAAGTTCGATGGCTTTTTGAAACTTTACCGCGAGGGCCGGGATGATGAGGCGGCCGATGCCGAGGGGGCGGATGACGGCAAACGGCTGCCGGCCTTGGCCGCAGGTGATCAGCCCGAAAAACGCAAGATCGAGGCCAAGCAACATTTCACCGAACCGCCCCCCCGCTTTACCGAAGCCACTTTGGTGAAGAAAATGGAAGAGCTGGGGATTGGGCGTCCCTCAACCTATGCAAGCACCCTTTCGGTGCTGCGTGATCGCGGCTATGTCCGCCTAGAGAAGCGCCAACTGATTCCCGAAGGCAAGGGCCGGCTGGTGACGGCGTTTCTGGAAAGTTTTTTCAAGCGCTATGTCGAGTTCGATTTCACTGCCGATCTGGAAGAAAAACTCGATCTGATTTCCGCGGGCAAATTGAAGTGGAAAGATGTGCTGCGGGAATTTTGGCGTGATTTCACCGCCGCTGTGGACAGCACCAAGGACTTGCGGGTCACGGAAGTTCTCGATGCGCTCAACGAGCTGCTGGCGCCTTACGTCTTCCCCCAAACCAAGGATGGCAGCGATCCCCGCAAATGCCCCGCCTGCGAAACCGGCACCCTGAGCTTGAAGGTCAGCCGTTTTGGCGCCTTTGTCGGTTGCTCGAACTATCCTGAATGCGGCTTCACCCGGCAATTCGCCAGCGGCCAGGAAAACGAAACTCAACCCGCACTCGGCGAACCCAAATTGCTCGGCATCGATCCTGAATCGGGCAGCGAGATCACCTTGCGCACCGGCCGTTTCGGACCCTATATCCAAATTGGGGAAGCGGTCAAGAAGGGGGATAAACCCAAGCGGGTTGCCATTCCCAAAGGCTGGGATCCGCAAGCGGTTGATCTGGAAAAGGCATTGAAACTGCTTTCTTTGCCCCGTGAAATCGGCACGCATCCCGAAACCGGCAAGATGATCACCGCCAATTTTGGCCGCTATGGCCCTTATGTGATGCATGAGGGCACCTATGCCAATCTCGATTCCCCTGATGAGGTTTTTACCATCGGGATCAACCGGGCGGTCACGCTGCTTGCGGAAAAGGCGAAGAAAGGCGGCAGCCGGCGCACCGCCCAGGCGCTGAAAGAATTGGGCGAACACCCAGATCTGGGCGGGCCAGTACAGGTGATGTCGGGACGTTATGGCCCTTATGTCAAGCACGGCAAAATCAACGCCACCCTTCCGCGGGGAACCGAGCCGGAAGAGGTGACCATGGAAATGGCGCTTGAGCTGATCAACGAAAAGGCAGCCAAATCGGCCAGCAAATCAACGGCCAAAAAGAAGGCTGCCACCAAAAAGACGGCAACGAAGAAGGCGACGGCGAAAAAGAAAACCAGCAGCAAAACCTAACAAATCGACAGGGACTCCGATCAGGGGCGCGTCATGGAAGGAAAGGACGGGTTCAAGCCAGCAAAGGGGGCCGGAAAAATCGACATTAAACATCTCTCAATGGCAAAGAAGAGCGAAAACGTGGTGCCATCAGTTCAGCCGGCCACCAGTCCAGCAAGCCAGCAGCCTGTGATCAACAACCAGCAAAATGACACGTTCGAAGAGTAAGACCAAGGGAAAGACAAGGGCAGGGACATCGCCCCCCGCACCGCTTCCCGATAAACAACAAATCCTCGACTTCATCCAATCCGCAAAGGGCAAGGTTGGCAAGCGTGAGATCGGCCGAGCCTTTGGGCTTCGCGGCGGGCAGAAAATCGAGTTGAAACGGCTGCTCAAAGAGATGGCCGAGGAAGGCTTGATCGCCTCTCCCCGCAAACATATTCGCCCGTTGGGCCAGCTGCCGGCAACGACCGTGATCGAAGTCATCGATCACGACCGCTATGGGGAATTGATTGGTGTTCCGACCCGGTGGGATGAGCTGAGCGAAGGGCCGCTGCCCCGGGTGTTGATCTCGCCCATGGGCCGCAAACAAGGCGCAACCGCTGCGCCTGGTATCGGGGACCGGTTGTTGGTGCGGATTTCTCCGCTTAAGGGAGAGGCTGCCGAGGGGCTGCGCTGGCAGGCACGGGTCATCAAAAATCTAGGGGTAAAAAAACAGCCGCGGAAAGCCCTGGGCGTCTTTCGCGAAGACCGCAATGGTTCTGGCCGCATCGAGCCGATCGACCGCAAGGCCATGAAAGAATGGCTGATCCCGCAAGCCGAGCGCGGCGGCGCTCAATCCGGTGAATTGGTCGAGTTCGAACCGCTGCCCCGGCAACGCCGTTTCGGCCTGCCGCAAGCGCGCATCACCAAACGCCTGGGCCACCCGGAAGATGAACGGCAGCTCAGCCTGATCGCCATTCACCGGCATCAGATTCCCTTGGAGTTTCCGGCAACGGTGCTCGCCGAGCTCGATGCCTTGCCCGAACCATCGTTGACAGGCCGCACCGATCTGCGCGAAGTCCCGTTTATCACCATCGATCCGCCGGATGCACGGGATCATGATGATGCGATTTTTGCCAAAGCCGATCCTGATCCTGAAAATCCCGGCGGGCATATCATCATGGTCGCGATTGCCGATGTGGCGCATTATGTCCGGCCCCATTCGGAACTGGACCGGGAGGCGCTCAAACGGGGCAATTCGGTCTATTTCCCCGATCGTGTGGTGCCCATGCTGCCAGAACGTTTGTCTGCGGATCTGTGCTCGCTCAAAGCAGGGGAAGAACGTCCCTGTCTGGTGGTTCAGATGGTATTCGACAAGGCGGGGCAGAAAAAAAGCCACCATTTCATGCGGGCCATGATCCGCTCCCATGCGGGCCTCAACTATCAGCAGGCGCAAAAGGCCATTGACGGCCACCCCGATGCGCTCACAGCCCCCTTGTTGGAGCCGGTGCTCAAACCGCTTTGGGCGGCCTATCAGACGCTTGCCCAGGCGCGCGGCAAACGCGGCCCCTTGGAACTCGATTTGCCGGAGCGCAAAATCCATTTGGGCGATGATGGCCATGTGGAGCGCATTTCGATCCCGCCGCGGCTGACCGCGCATCGGTTGGTCGAAGAATTCATGATCCAGGCCAATGTCAGTGCCGCAGAAACTTTGGTTGCGAAAAACAGCCCGCTGATCTATCGCGTTCATGACGCGCCATCGCGGGAAAAAGTGCGGTCACTTTCGGACTTTCTGCAAAGCCTCGACCTGCAATTGCCCCGCAAAGGGGTGTTGTTGCCAGAACATTTCAACCGTATTCTCGGCCAGGCCCAAGGGCGCGAATTTGAACAGCTTGTCAATGAAACAATTCTGCGGGCGCAGTCTCAGGCTGAATACAGTCCGGAAAATCTCGGGCATTTCGGTCTGAATTTGCGTCACTATGCCCATTTCACTTCGCCGATCCGCCGCTATGCCGATCTTGTTGTTCACCGCGCCCTTATTCGTGCGTTGAAGTTGCCAACCAATGGGGGCGGTTACGACGGTTTACCTCAAATCGATCCGGAACAATTGGCCGCCATTGCCAAGGCGATTTCTGACACGGAACGGCGGGCAATGGCCGCGGAACGGGAAACCATCGACCGGCTTATTGCCTATTATCTCGCTGAACAGGTTGGTGCTCATTTCACCGGGCGGATTTCTGGAGTGACCAGAGCCGGCTTGTTTGTGCGCCTCGATGAAACCGGTGCTGACGGCTTCATTCCCGCGCGCACCATGGGAGATGACTATTTTGTCTATGATGAAGACAGGCAGGCCCTTGTCGGCAAATGGAGTGGTGCGGCTTACCGTTTGGGTGATCCGGTAGAAGTCCGCCTGGCAGAAGCCATTCCAACGGCTGGCGCCTTGCGATTCGAACTGTTGACAGCTGGCAAGATCGAGCCTTTTCAGCCCCGCCGCAAGGCTAAATCGGGCGGTTCCCAGCGCCGCGCCAAACGCCGCAGAAGTCATTGACTTTCAAATTCCTTTTTCCCCGTTCCCGGCCTGAAAAAAGACTGTCAACCGCGATCGCTGGCCAAGATTGCCGCATTGCGTCAAATTGGTGCGCTTCGCAAAATTTTCTTTGCGGGAAAACCGCAATCTGCCTATATAAGCGGCATGTTGAAAATAACGAGACATGGACAGCGGCTTGAGGGTAATTTGCGGCATCCCAAGCGGGATCGCATCAAAGCAATGTTGCGTGGGGCTAAAATGAAATGTCCCAGTTGTGGTCAAGGCGCGCTGTTTTGGAAATATCTGAAAACCGTTGAAACCTGCGGTCATTGTGGTGAGCCGTTGCATTATCATCGCGCCGATGATGCCCCGGCCTATTTCACCATTTTCGCGGTCGGTCATCTGGTGTTGCCGCCCGTTATTGCTTTGGATATGGCGTTTGATTTGCCGATGTGGCTCTTTTTGGCTTTATGGGTGCCGCTGACAGTATTGGCCACGATTATTCTGTTGCCGATGATCAAGGGGGCTATCGTGGGGTTGCAATGGGCGCTTTATATGCACGGTTTTGATCCCGATGAGCGGGGCAAAACCGATCCGCATATTGATACGGAGCTGGTGGAGCCATCCCGTGAGCTCAGTCGTCAAGCATCATGAAGCGGTTTGGGCTGATGGGCGCCGATCAAGATAAAAGGACAGGTTGACGGCCCCCCTCACAGTTATGTACTAAAGCTGGAGAGAACGCTAAGAGGGAGGCAGAGAAGAGGGGGCTAAAGGGATGCAGATGCAAGAGGGATCAAGGCAGCGTCAGCTAATTAAAGGGGAAGGGGGAAGAGGGAAATGTTGAACAGTATTCGTTGATCTTAAAGAACGAGGCAATTTTTGTAGACTTGGGAATTGCAAAAATATTTGGGTATTTTTGAAAATGGCAAAAAAAGATTCCTTGAAAATTAAACTGGTCAGCACCGCAGATACTGGCTTTTATTATGTAACCAAGAAAAATCCACGCAATCTCACCGAAAAACTCACCATGCGGAAATATGATCCCGTCGTCCGCAAACATGTCGAATTCAAAGAAGCCAAAATTAAGTAATGAAACAAACCTGTCTTAGGGCTTTGAAATAGCTCAGGGAAGGATTCGTTTCACAACTTTTCTCCAAACCTTGGTGCAAAAGGTTCTAGCGGGGGATTATGGTCTGTTGGCCTCCAGGGGGGGAGGTATGCCCGAAATTGTGAATTTTTCTCACAGAAAACAGAAACAAGTCATGCAGAGGGATCTATTTCTAAAAGCCGCTGTTTCTTAAGATAAACCGAGTAGAAGGAATATATTGGGGGGAGCTTTATTCTGTTGATGATATAAAGGACGCCCCATTTATGCCTTAATTCTTGTCCGGAATATGTCCCCCACGGGGCAACAGGATGGTATTGTCTTAGAGCTTCCAACAGCAGGAGCAGGGGGAGGGAGAAAAGCTGAAGTGTAAAAATCTGAACTTGAGCTGACAGATAGTGTCAGGTGTTGACAACACCTTCAAGCCTTCACCTGTCCTTATATTCCATGGTAAGCGGTTTTGCATTTTCAGCTGGTTTGTCAAGGATGCAACCGCTTTGCGGCGCCGCAGGCGTCCTTGACAAACCAGCTGAAAATGCCAGTGTCTCACCATGGAATGCAAGGACGGATCTGACACGGTCTGTATGGTTGCGTGTAGACTTTTACAGCTGAGGTAAAACGCTGTTCCATCTTAGCCTTTTCTGATGCTTCATTCATGTCCCTTTATCAACTTATGCGGGCAACAAAGGAGAGAAGGAAAATAAAGAGAAGAAAAAAAATGAGCCGTCGGTGTGGATAGATCCCTGCGGGTTCTCAGGCAGGCAGAAGCTCGAAAAGGGGAAGTGAGGATGCCTATAAAAATCAACCCCGTGTTCTACTCGGCAGCGGGGTAAAATCCGAGTAAGACGCACGGGGTTGACGTGAACAAGTCGAATAGACCAAAGAGGGCGTTGGCTATTTGACTTGCCGATCAGTTATCTCCGGAAACGGCAATAACGAGGAGGCCACTCGCACCGTTTCCTAACTGATCGTAAACTGCTGGTCCAAACATATAGGAAGTCTTCCAAATGGGTGTGGAAGTCCTTTGCTGGCCCAGCAGAATTAGAATTTATAATTTTGGCAATTGCAAGGAGAGCAGGACACTTGCGACCAAAACCAAAACGCCGTTTTGGAAGCGAAGATGCTTGCAAATGGCAGGCACTCTACTCAACCACTCAAGACAACGTTCCAGCTTGATCTTTGGTTCCAGGTCTTGCTTTTTAAATACCAAGTGTAATCACTTAGAGTGACACTTCCTTGAATGGCGCTTCATTGCCCCATGATTTTTCATTGCCTTTCAAGGTTTCGGAAACCTCAAATCAAGTGGCGTCAACATCCTTTGTGACTCTATGGTGCAATCGCGCTGCCCCTTTTTCTTGGCATTTAAAAACAGAACCTACAGCGTTAACAAGCTTCCCCTGTCATACTCCAACTTTTGCCTTCCATACGGCAGACTGATATCGAGCCCCAATCCAGAAAATAGCAAGCAGGCTTTCATGCTCAGACATGCAGTATGGACATACATGCTATGCAATATTATCAAAGCTTGAAAAAATCAAGTCTGTAAAGTGATTAGTCTTAACAATGTGGCAAGAAAGCCGCATGTCTGTCTACTTTGTCGTTATATATTCTACTTAAGGGGGAATCAAACGCTTTTTTCCACAATATTTTTCTATCGATAGGTTTGAGAAGCTGCAATGAGTAGGCTCCATGTGCACGGCATTTGATGTGGCTATTTACTCGGGAGGCCATGGACGTTAGGAAACACGGTTTCGACAGCTTGTTAAGCTGTCTTGGCCATTAGCATCCCAGCGGCGATCCGATTGCGTCCTTCCTGTTTGGCCCGGTAAAGCGCGGTGTCAGCCCGTTTGAGAATGGATTCCCGGGTATCGGATGGCTCTTCATAAGCGGCCACCCCAACGCTTGCCGTAATCGGCAACGGCCCCTGAGGCAGGCCAACATCGAACGGTTCTTCGGCAATTTTCAACCGCAAGCGTTCGGCCATCAAAAAGCCTTCCTCCAAAGTCGTATTGGGCATGAGCAGGACAAATTCTTCCCCGCCAAACCGGCAGCTGAAATCGGATTCCCGGGTGAATTTCTTCAAGCGTTGCGCAAAGACTTTGAGCACCGCATCACCAATATCATGCCCATAAGTGTCATTGACCGATTTGAAATGATCGATATCCAATACCATCAAGGCAAAGGGTTTGCCCTGTTTTTTCGATTGCTCGAAATTGATATCGAAATGGTTTTCAAAAAAGCGGCGGTTATGCAGTCCCGTGAGCGGGTCGGTGAGCGCCAGATCGACGCTGGTTTGCAAGGTTTCGCGGAGCTGATCGGAAAAACGCTTATGTTTGATCTGGGAACGCACCCGAACCAGTAATTCATTACGATCGATGGGCCGTTTGACATAGTCGTTCACGCCCATATCGAGCCCCCGTAACAGCCGGCTATTGTCGCTATCATCGGAAATGATTAAAATAGGCAAGTTACGGGTTGCTTCATTGGAGCGAACTTGAGAGCATAGCCGTAAGCCGTCAGCCCCCTCCAGATCAAGGCTGACAATCAGCAGATCATAGGCGGTTTGCGCAAGCCGTGCGGCCACTTGGCTGGGATCAATCTCAACATCGACATATTGTTCAGCCGCTAAAGTATCCACCATCCGCTTCGCCGCCCGGGGATGATCCTCCACCAAAAGTACCCGCCCCCCCGTTCCGGGAGAGTTGGAAAGCCTGGCGATCGTCTCCCCCAAGCCAAGCTGATCACTGGAGGCAACACGGGCCAGCAGCTCGTCATTGAGACGTTTCAAACGGGTGAGATTTTTGACCCGGGTGATCAGGGCAACATCGTCAACCGGTTTGGTGAGAAAATCATCCGCTCCCGCCTGCAGGCCATAAACTTTATCAGATGGCTGATCGAGTGCCGTGACCATGACGACGGGAATGTGATAGGTCTTGGGATCGCTTTTCAGCCGCTGACAGACCTCAAAGCCGTTTAAACCAGGCATCATGACATCAAGAAGCACGATATCGGCGCGTTCACGGGCGCAAATCTCAAGGGCTTCTTGCCCATTGCGAGCGGTCATCACCTCGAAATACTCGGACATGAGGCGGGTTTTCAACAATTTCCTGTTGGCCTCGATGTCGTCAACGACTAAAATACGCGCAGTCATAACTCTTATAATTCCAAAACAAAGGTTTGTCGATGAAGTCTGCGGATAGAATATAGA
>WGBT01000037.1 GCA_015494185.1 Hyphomicrobiales bacterium
AGATGTGTATAAGAGACAGATTCATGGTCACATCAAGCCCCCAATGCAGGGCGTTCTCGATGCCCCAATGTGCCCGCGCAATCTCCCCGAACCGTTCAAGCCAAGTCTGCCCTCATAATGTAGTAGCTTGTTTATGTGGTCTTTTTTCCTTTGTCCCCGCGCCTGGCTTAATTTTTCCGATGACGGATAATCCGGGCCGGTTGTGGTGTTCCTGGAGTCAGCCAATTCTGGTGCTGACAAAGGCCCTACAGGTCTCGATCCGGCCATGACCGGCGTCCACCGTTTTGGTCATTTCAAGGCGGCGTTGCCGGGTCATCGAGAAAGGTGGCAATATCGTCATGAAGCATGCGCTGATTGCCCTTCAAGGCAAGCACATACTGAGCGCCTTGCCGTCAAGCACAATGCCACCCGTGCAGTCGCCGACAAAGCGCTGCATGAAGCGCGCGAAACAGCCGCTATGGGTTACCTACAGATCCTTATTACCTATAGCTTCTTAAATGCGATTCCTCTGGGGGCCTGGCGCAAGGGGCTCTTCGCTATATTATGCGACATATATTGAAATACTACTATTGAAACAGTACCTTCTATCGGCAAATTTCCGTTCTTATTTCCAATTTCGTTGCTGAAAGGGCGGTTGATGGGCATTTTGTCTCTGCGATTTGGGCAGAAGGCGGCTTGACCGCTGCTGTAATTTATGTATTGACAGAAGGAGGCTGCCGCTGTGGCAATCAAACCTATCAAGACACTATAATAGATAAGTTGTAAGGAGAACGCTCGTGATGGCTGACCAGACACTCGACGCGAAAGGTCTTAATTGTCCGCTTCCCATCTTGAAAGCCAAAAAAGCCATCAAGGATGTCCCAAGCGGGGGCACGTTGGAAGTGCTGTCAACAGATCCAGGCTCGGTTGCCGATTTTGAAGCGTTCTGCCGCACGACTGGAAATGAGTTGCTCGAAGCCGGCGAAGACAATGGCGTCTTCCGTTTCGTCATCAAACGTGTTTCATAAGACAGTACAAAGGGCTAGGGGGTGGGAACTCATAGGGGGGAGAGCCCCGCTTGTTCCCATCAGCCTTAACTGTAAAAATCTGCACTCGACCTGACTGACAGTGCCAGGTTTGACAACACCTTAATTGACAAGCTTGCGATTCATAGAGGCCTTACAAGGCCTGTAAGAAGGTAAGCCGCGATCAAGCTACGATGATGTCAGTTATTAACGGTTGTACATATTCTCTGTTTCGATCGCCTGCCCCTGTTCCTATGTTCCTGCCATGAAACTATTGATCGTCCTCGCGTCATGGTGGCAAGGGCGGTAAATGCCCTCAAATTGAGGCAATTCGTAACTCAATTTTCACTTCTTTATGTCACTTTGAAACCGTCGGGTTTGATGACGTAAGCCTTCCGAGCGTCAATCGCAGGGGAGCGATTGGTGTAACTGCCCGTGGTCAAGGCTCTTTCCAATGGATCATCTGTTCACGAATGGATTTAATGGAAAGTGGCTTTTCGGCGCTTACGTTGTTTTAAGTAAGGGTTGGATGTTTGCAGAGTGCGTTCTGCTGTAGAAGTGTTTTTTGATTATGGCTCAATGTGTTTTGATTGTTGATGATGATCCGGCGCAACGCCGGATTTTACAGGAAACCATCAAGCGTTTTGGTTATGAGACGGTCACCGCAGGGGGCGGGGAGGAAGCGCTTGAAGCGTTGGAGGCCGACCAGGCCAACAAGATTTCGCTGGTGGTGCTTGATCTTGTGATGCCTGGGCTTGATGGCATGGGGGTGCTCGAACAGCTCCGCAAGCGCAAGATCATGCGGCCGGTGATCGTTCAGACCGCTCATGGCAGCATTGAAACGGCGATCAAGGCGATGCGGGCGGGGGCTTCTGATTTTGTCGTCAAGCCGGTTTCCGCGGAACGGCTCCAGGTGTCGCTGCAAAACGCCTTCAAGATGACCCAGCTTGAAGGGGAAATCACCCGTATCAAGCGCAAGGTTTCGGGAAAATTCACTTTCAAGGATCTGATCACCCAAAGCCCGGCGATGGCGCGGGTGATCAAGCTTGGCAGCAAGGCGGCCGCCTCCAATATTCCGGTCTTGATCGAAGGCGAAAGCGGGGTTGGCAAGGAGTTGATTGCGCGCGCGATCCAGGGACAGAGCGAACGGGCCGGCAAACCTTTCGTGACGGTCAATTGTGGCGCTATTCCTGAAAATCTGGTCGAAAGCATTTTGTTCGGCCATGAAAAAGGCGCCTTTACCGGGGCCACGGAAAAACGTGCCGGCAAATTTGTCGAAGCCGATGGCGGGACGCTGTTTCTCGATGAAGTGGGGGAGCTGCCCCTTGATGTGCAGGTGAAATTGTTGCGGGCTTTACAGGAAGGGGAGATTGATCCGGTTGGCAGCAGGAAACCGGTCAAGGTCGATATCCGGCTGATCTCGGCGACCAATCAGGACATGATCCAGCGCGTCAAGGAGGGGTTGTTTCGCGAAGACCTTTACTATCGGCTGAACGTTTTTCCGATCATGGTGCCCCCGCTGCGGGAACGGTTGGAGGATGTTCCGGCTCTGGTGCATCATTTCGTGACCCGCTTTGCCGCCGAGGAAGGCAAGCGAATCGAGCGGGTGTCTGAAGAGGCGATGGAGATGCTGCAACGCTATCCCTGGCCTGGCAATGTTCGGCAGTTGGAAAATACGGTGTTCCGCGCCGTGGTGCTGGCGGAGACAACGGAACTTGGTGTGAGCGAATTCCCGCAGATTGCAGCCCATGTCGAAGGTTTTGAAGCCGAGCCGCCGGCTGCGCCCAAGGTTGTGCCAAAACCAGCCCTTTATCAGGGGCCCGCAATGGTGGGGCAGGAGCATCCGGCATCGGTGGCCGTCGATCCGGCCACTGGCAGTGCCGAAGTCGGCATTCGGGTGCTCGATGAAGCAGGTGATATCCGTTCCCTGCGTGACATCGAAGAAGAGATGATTCGCCTTGCCAATGCCCGTTATCGCGGGCGGATGACCGAGATTGCCAAGAAGCTGGGAATTGGCCGTTCGACGCTTTATCGCAAAATGCGGGAATTCGGCCTTGAAGCCTCCTGATCTTTCTGCGGGATGTGTGAGGAGCTGATGAATTTATCGGAAGCGGGAATCCCTTGCGTTCAACTTGCTTCCAATAATACCGGCGGTATTTATCATTGACCGCTTTATTGACCGCTGACGTTTCTCGTATCCCTTTGAACTTTTTGCGTTGATTGAACGGTGTACGAATGAAGGTCAAGGGGCGGTGGTACAGGGGCCGGTGGTATAAGAAACGCATAAGAGCCGCATGAGAATAAGAAAAGCATGAGAATAAGAAAATGAAGAACAGGCTCTAGGCGAAGCAGGGGTTATGCCCTATTCTTTACTGGCTCGAATTGCCGTTTGGGGCAACGGGTCATAAAGGCGTAAAGAAGAGGAAGAACCGCCGTGCACCTCATTCATCTCACTCCAAAGAGATTTCCCGCCGCGTCAGGGGCTGTGGGCGTGGTTTGGTCCAGCCTTTTTGGCATTTCGCTGAATCTCGTTCCGGTCCTATGCTTGGCGGCAAGCCCCGCCCCAAACCTGTCATCTGTGCCGCCTTATGGCCAATGGCTTTCTGATCAAAGTCTCGACAATGCGCTCAATGGCCGGATATGGTCGCAACGGGAAAAAACTTTCATTTCACCGCAAGCCTTGGCCGCGCAACTGGCGCAAAACCGTTATGTGTTGCTGGGGGAGGTGCACGACAATCCGGATCATCATGCCCTGCAAGCCTGGATCATTCGCAAGCTCGTGGAACGGGGGCGCAAGCCGGCGGTGGTGATGGAGCAGATCAGCCGCGACAAGGCGGAAAAGCTGGCGGCTTTTCTGGCCGGGGATGAGGTGTCGGCCACGAAGCTCGGCCCGGCGCTTGATTGGCACAAGAGCGGCTGGCCGAAGTGGACGATCTATCAACCCATTGCCGAAATCGCCCTTCAGGCCGGTTTGCCGATCCGGGCGGGCAATCCCGCCCCAAGCCTTTCCCGCGCGGTGGGGCGCCGCGGCTGGGCGGCCTTGAAACAAGCCGAGCGCGACCGGCTGCGCTTGAGTGAGCCTTTGGGCCGATCGCTCCGGCAAGCCATGATCGAGGAGCTTGTCGAGGCCCATTGCAATCTGATGCCTGCCGCTGCCATGGCGCCGCTTGTCCGTGTGCAACGTCTGCGTGATGCGGTGTTGGCCGACAGTCTGATCGAGGCGGGAAAGGCCGATGGGGCGGTGTTGATCGCCGGCGGCGGGCATGTCCGCAACGACCGTGCGGTTCCTTGGTATCTGAGCCGCCGCGGGGCCGGTTCCGTGGCCACGGTGATTTTTCTTGAAACCGGTCCGGATTTGCAACGCGTAGAAGACCTGCAAGGTTCCGCAAGGGCGCTTTTGGAAGCTTCCGATTATGTCTGGTTCACCCCGGCCCAAAGCCGCCCCGACCCATGCGCCAAATTACGCAAATATTTGAAGAAAAAAGCGGATTCGCAAAAATGACCATGGGCATCATGGGGATGAAATGGGGGCGTATGATGGACGCATGGGGCCAGCCTCATGCTCGAAACTGCAACAACAATGTCAAAAATTAGGCACTGTTACTGAAAAGACACAGACTCAGTGGCCATCCTTTGCTATGGTGCTTCATGGATAAGTGATCAATTGCCGCATTGATTGCGTTTACAGGTGAGGCGAATCGCTCATTCGAATCGCTTGAAGTGAGATTATTGTATAGCAGCGCTGGAACCACATTGTTGTGAAGCGTTTTGCTAAGGCGCATAGGGGGATGAAAATGAAAAAACACGTTGGATTGGGTGCCAAGAGTGCCACATTAGGGGTCGCAGCGCTGCTGGCGCTCACCGCGGCTCCTGCTTATGCGACGGAAGGGGCCTTCGTTAACGGTATTGGGGCCCGTAACAAGGCGATGGCAGGGGCTGGTGTCGCTGACCAGAATGATGCTTCCGCCATCGCTGTCAACCCCGCCGGGCTGGTCAATTCTGGGACCCAATTGAACGTTTCGGCCTCGTTCTTCGTTCCTAAACCCGGGTTTACCAATATAAATCTAGGGGGGGCGGCCTTTTCTGACCGTAGTGATGCCAACTTTTTCTTGATGCCTCACATTTTCTACAACAAGAGGTTGGATGCGAACACGGCGGCTGCGTTTGGGGTCTATCCCCTGTTTGGGATGGGAACCGACTATGACATACCTCAGGACTTTGGGATCGAATTGAGCACCGGTGTGATTTCGGCAGCACTTGCCAAACGGATTGGCAATGTCTCGATTGGTTTTGCGCCTGGGATTGCGGTGACGGTGTTCAAGGCAAAAGGTCAGCTTTTGCCACCGCCAGCGCCTGCCTATACTGATGAAGTCGATGTCGCCCTTGGTTTTGGGGTGCGTGGCGGGATCACTTGGGATGTGACCCAAGGTTTCCGTGTCGCTGTTGCTGGTAGCTCGCCTTATTTCATGGATAATTTGGGCAAATATCGCGCCTTATTGGGTGGCAATGGGAATCTCCGTATTCCAGCAACATTGC
>WGBT01000038.1 GCA_015494185.1 Hyphomicrobiales bacterium
GCGCCGGTCATGATCTGGGCAACGCTTTTGGGCTGCAAACTTTGTGGCGGCGCGCCGGCATTGAGGGTGGCCGAGATCGGCATTTGCACCATGCCATCGGCATCTTGGGGCAGGCGGGCAAGATCGGCACTGTTAAGCGCATAGCCATCCATGGCGCTGTTGTCGCCAGGGGGCACATCGATCCGGGCCTTGAGGGGGGCGGCGAGAATGCGCCCGCAAGCCTCGCTTAAGGGCACTTGTTCGGTGCTGGTTATCGGAGTGACCGCCGCGCACATTTGCGCTTTGGCTTCGGCAAGCGGCAGCAGGGGGGGGAGCGGTGTCATGGCAACTCAGCCTCCTGTCACAGGTGGGAAAAAGGCGATTTCGGCCGAACCGTTGAGGGGGGCTGTATGGGAGGCGTGCCGATGATCGAGCGCAACATGAATGGTATCAGGCTTGGCAAAAGCGCGGGCATGGTTGGGGCTGCGGCGGGCCAACAGCTGGATCAGCTCCGCAACGGTCGATATTTCCGGCGGCAGCTCGATGATTTCTTCAGCGGTTCCAATCTGTTCCCGCAGCCAGGCGAAATAGAGGATTTTAGCGCGCATTTCGTTTGCTCTTTTTCTGGTGTTTTTTGCAATTTTGTTAGCTCTTTAAAGGAGAACCAAGTCTAATTTATTGGCAGTCAGATTTGTTGACCAAAATTTATGCGCAATCAATATTGTCGCATAAAAAACAGCCGAAACAAGGTAAGCCTGCTTTCAAGGGGAAAGGGTGTTTTTCTTTTTTATATCAATTCATTATGTGTGTATTAAGGAGCTGGCATGAACATTGCTTTGTTTGTCGTGGATTAACCAAACGATGTGCACAATTTGTAACGTGCCTTAGATTTATGTGGAGCGGACGCGATGACGCAGAAACTCGTAGTCGTCGGCAATGGCATGGCCGGGATGCGGACTATTGAGGAACTTCTCAAGATTACCCCTGATCTTTACGACATTACGGTTTTCGGAGACGAGCCTTACGGCAATTACAACCGGATTTTGCTTTCGCCGGTGCTGGCTGGCGAGAAGACCATCGATGATATCATGCTCAACACAGAAGAGTGGTATGCCGAAAACAATATCACCCTGAGAAAGGGGGTCAAAGTCACCGAAATCCGCCGCGACCGGCGGGTTGTCATTGCCGAAGACGGGTCGGAGACGCCTTATGACCGGTTGCTGATTGCAACGGGGTCACGGCCCTTCATTCTGCCCATTGAGGGGGTTGGCCTGCAAGGGGTGCTCACTTTTCGTGACATTCACGATGTCAATCAGATGCTTGCCGCTGCGAAGACCGGCAAGAAGGCGGTGGTGATCGGCGGCGGCTTGCTTGGGCTCGAGGCGGCCAATGGCCTTGCCAAAAACGGCATGGATGTCACCGTCGTTCACTTGATGGATACGCTGATGGAGCGCCAGTTGGATGCGGCCGCTGGCGCGATGCTCAAAGCCAGCCTGGAACAGCGTGATCTGAAGTTTTTGATGGAGGCCAAGACCAAGGCGATTGTGGGCCGCGACAAGGTCGAAGCCGTTGAGCTGGAAGATGGCCGCAAAATTCCCGCCGATCTGGTGGTAATGGCGGTGGGCATCAAGCCCAATATCGAACTGGCCCAAAAGGCGGGGCTTTATTGCGAACGGGGTATTGTGGTCGATGATACCATGCTGACCTATGATGGCCGCATCTATGCGGTTGGCGAGTGTGTTCAACACCGCGGTGTGGCCTATGGGTTGGTAGCGCCGTTGTTCGAGCAGGCCAAGGTCTGCGCCAATCACTTGGCGCGCAAGGCCACCGCCGCCTATAAAGGTTCTGTCACCTCCACCAAGTTGAAAGTCACCGGGATCGATCTGTTCTCAGCAGGTGATTTCGCTGGCGGCGAGGGGGTTGAAGAAATCGTCCTGAAAGACCCTTATGGTGGTGTTTATAAGAAATTGTGCATCAAGGACAACAAGATCCGGGGCGCGGTTCTTTATGGCGACACCATGGACGGCCCTTGGTATTTCCAGCTGATGCGCGAAGGCACCGATATTTCCGAAATCCGCGATCATTTGCTGTTTGGCCAGGCGCATTTGGGGGATAGCGGCCATGGCGGCCAAGAAAGCGGGGTGGCGCTGCTGAGCGATGATGCTGAAATCTGCGGCTGTAACGGGGTTTGCAAAGGCGAAATCGTTGATGCCATCGTCGAGAAAAAACTGTTCACCCTCGATGATGTCCGCGCCCATACCAAGGCTTCCTCGTCTTGCGGCTCCTGCACCGGGCTGGTTGAGCAGCTTTTGGCCACCACACTGGGCGGCGATTATTCGGAAACCCCCAAAGAAAAGCCGATTTGCGCCTGTACCGACCTTTCCCATGACGCGGTGCGCGAAGTGATCAATACTCAGGAGATCAAGACCATTCCCGAGCTGATGGCCTTTCTGGAATGGAAAACGCCCAATGGTTGCGCCACTTGCCGGCCGGCGTTGAACTATTATCTGTTGTGCCGCTGGCCGGAAGACTATGAGGACGACAGCCAATCCCGGTTCATCAATGAACGGGCCCATGGCAATATTCAAAAAGATGGTACCTATTCGGTGGTGCCGCGCATGTGGGGCGGGGTGACGACGCCGGATGAGTTGCGTGCCATTGCTGATGTCGCGGAAAAATACAAGGTCCGCGAAGTCAAGGTGACCGGCGGCCAGCGGATTGATCTATTTGGCGTCGAAAAGGAAGACTTGCCGGAGATCTGGCGTGATCTGTCCAAGGCGGGGTTTGTCTCGGGCCATGCCTATGGCAAGGCGTTGCGCACCGTAAAGACCTGTGTCGGCTCGCAATGGTGCCGGTTTGGAACTCAGGATTCGACGGGGCTTGGCATCAAGCTGGAACAGATGACCTGGGGATCGTGGATGCCGCACAAATTCAAAATGGCGGTTTCCGGCTGTCCGCGTAATTGTGCCGAAGCAACCATCAAGGATTTCGGTGTGGTCTGCGTCGAATCCGGTTATGAGTTGCATATTGGCGGCAATGGCGGCATCAAGGTCCGGGTGACGGATCTGCTCACCAAAGTGGAAACCGAAGAAGAGGTGCTCGAATATACTGCGGCCTTCATTCAGCTTTATCGCGAGGAGGCGCATTATCTGGAACGCACCGCCCCTTGGGTCGAACGGGTTGGCTTGGCCTATGTCAAGAAGAAGATCCTTGACGATCCTGAAAACCGCAAGGCATTGCGGGACCGGTTCTTGAAATCCCAGCGCCGGGCGCAGATCGATCCATGGAAAGAAAATGCGACTTCGCCGCAGCGGCAGGCTCAATTCAAGCCATTGCGTGATCTGACGCGGCAGCAAGATTTGGAGGGAGCAAACGCATGAGCAATCACGCGCCAGGTGAAAACTGGGTGTCGGTTGGAAAGTTGGAAGATATCCCCCCTTTGGGGGCGCGGATCGTGCGCCGTGAAGGTGGCAACATCGCCATCTTCCGGGCCGAAGGTGACCGGATCTATGCGCTGGAAAACCGTTGCCCCCATAAAGGCGGGCCGTTGTCGGAAGGAATCGTTCATGGTTGCCGGGTCACCTGCCCGTTGCATAATTGGGTGATCGACCTTGACAGCGGCGAAGCGGTGGGCCCAGATGAAGGGGTGGTCAAGCGCTATGATGTCAAGCTCATTGACGGTGAAATCTATTTACATGACGCCGCTTTGAAGGCGCAGGAAGCAGCCTAAGCGCCCTGGGGCGGGCCCTTTTGGGGTGCCAAGTTTGCGGGCCAGTTGCGGGGCAGTAAAGCGGCCAAGCGGTCACAAGCGGTTTGCCGGGTGGCGGCAGGCAGCCTATCAAGCGGCATATACTCAAGCGGCATATAATGACACGCTCAGTTCGAACCATCTGCCCTTATTGCGGGGTTGGATGCGGGGTCATTGCAACAGTTGACGATGATACGGGTCGGGTGACTGTCAAAGGGGATCCGGCGCATCCGGCCAATTATGGGCGGCTATGCTCCAAAGGCGCAGCCCTTGGCGATACGCTGGGCCTTAAGGGGCGGCTTTTGCGGCCCCAAATTCGCGGTGAGGTGGTCAGCCTGGAGGCGGCGTTGCAGGCCGTTGCCGATGGCTTTAACGAGGTCATTGCAAAACACGGTCCCAACAGTGTCGCCTTTTATGTCTCCGGGCAATTGCTGACCGAGGATTATTATGTCGCCAACAAGCTGATGAAAGGCTTTATTGGCGCGGCCAATATCGACACCAATTCCCGGCTGTGTATGGCCTCCAGCGTTGCCGGTCACAAGCGGGCCTTTGGTTTTGACAGCGTGCCGGGCTGTTATGAAGATCTGGAACAGGCCGATCTGGTCGTTCTGGTGGGCAGCAATATGGCCTGGTGTCACCCGGTGTTGTATCAGCGGGTGATGGCGGCGCGGGCGGAAAATCCGGCGCACAGACTGGTGGTCATCGATCCGCGGCGCACCGACAGTTGTGAGGGGGCGGACCTGCATCTGCCGGTCAAGCCAGGCAGCGATGTGGCGCTTTTCAATGGCCTGCTGAGCTATCTCGATGCGGCCGGTTGTTGTGATCAGGGTTTTGTGCGCGATTTCACCGATCAAGCAAAGGAGGCGCTTGAGGCAGCCCGCGAATCCGTGCCTGATATTGCCACGGCAGCACAGATTTGCGGGCTCGCCGAAGAGGATCTGCAGCGTTTCTATAGCTGGTTTGCAGCCACGGAAAAGGTGGTTACGCTGTTTGCTGAAGGGGTTAACCAATCCTCTGCCGGCACCGATAAAGTCAATGCCATCATCAACGCTCATCTTTTCACCGGGCGCATTGCCAAGCCGGGGGCGGGGCCGTTTTCACTGACCGGGCAAAGCAACGCCATGGGCGGCCGTGAAGTCGGCGGTTTGGCCAATCAGCTGGCGGGGCATATGGTTTTGGAAAAGGCCGCTCACCGCAAGATCGTTGAACAGTTCTGGAAATGTGGCCCGCTTCCGGCAAAGCCTGGTCTGACCGCCGTGGACATGTTCAATGCCCTCCATGATGGGCGGATCAAGGCGATCTGGATCATGTGCACCAACCCCGCCGTCAGCTTGCCCAATGCCAGCCATGTCCGCGAGGCTTTGGCCAAATGTGATCTGGTGGTGGTTTCCGATGTGCTGGAGAAAACCGACACCACGGCCTATGCGGATATTCTGCTGCCGGCCGCCCCCTGGGGTGAAAAGAGCGGCACAGTGACCAATTCCGAGCGGCGGATTTCCCGGATGCGCGCCTTTTTGGCGCCCGCTGGTGACGCCAAGCCCGACTGGTGGCTGATCAAGGAAGTGGCCCGGCGGATGGGCCATGAACAGGCTTTTGCGTTTGAAAGTGCCGCGGCGGTGTTTCGGGAACATGCGGCACTGTCGGGCTTTGAAAACGAGGGCCAGCGGGATTTCGATATTTCGGCTTTGGCGGAGCTGTCTGATCACGCCTATGATGAGCTGCAACCGGTGCAATGGCCGGTGACCCGCAAGGCTCCTCTTGGCACCGCCCGGCTGTTTACCGAGGGGCGTTTTTTCACGCCGTCAGGCAAGGCGCAGTTCCAGCCTCTGACACCGCGTCCGCCGCGAAATCCAACCAGCAAGGAATATCCGTTCATTCTCAATACCGGCCGGATCCGCGATCAGTGGCACACCATGACCCGCACGGCGCGCGCGCCACAGCTCAACACCCATATTCCTGAGCCGGTCGTCAGCTTACATCCGCTCGATGCCGAAGAATTGGGTGTCAAGGACCATCATTTGGTGGAAATCAAGAGCCGTTGGGGCGCGACCATCATGCGCGCGCAGCTTACCGACAGCCAGCGGCGGCAAGAGGTTTTTGCGCCAATGCATTGGACCGATACTCATGCCAAATATGGCCGTATCGGCACGCTTGTCAATCCGGTGGTGGATCCGATTTCCCATCAGCCTGAATCCAAACATACCCCGGTTGCCATTCGCCCCATAGCGGTGAAGTGGTATGGTTTTTTGCTGTCACGGCGTGATCTCGATCTATCGCCTTTTGATTATTGGGTGCGTGCTGAGACGCAGTATTGTGTTCAGGTAGAGCTGGCCGGGTTTGAGCCATGGCAAGATTGGCCGGCGCGGGCGCGGGAAATTCTTTGTACACCGGAGAAAAAACGGGAATGGATCGAATATTCCGATCCGAAATTGCAGGTCCACCGCTTTGCCCGGCTGGCCGATGGGCGGCTGGATTCCTGCCTGTTTATTGCGCCCCAGCCGCTGACCCAGTCGCGTGATTGGCTGACCTCGCTGTTTGGGCTTGCGCGTCTTGACCGCGCCACCCGTTCAGCCCTTTTGGCTGGCAAGCCTTTGTCCCAAGCTAATGACAAGGGGGCGATTGTCTGTTCATGTTTCCAGATTGGTGAAAAGCAGATCGAAAAGGCGATTTTGAACGATGGTGCCGGGAGCGTTGAGGCGATTGGAGAGTTGCTCAAGGCGGGCACCAATTGCGGCTCTTGCAAACCAGAGATCAGCCGTCTGATTGCCGCGGCCAAAAGCGGATGAAAGCCGCTCCTGGCAATATCGCAGGTTGACCTATTTATGCTTTTGGTAATCCCTTTGATATTTATTGCGTTAATTGAACGGTGCGAATCAAGGTCAGGGACCGTATAAGTATATAC
>WGBT01000039.1 GCA_015494185.1 Hyphomicrobiales bacterium
ATGCCGCACTTGCTGCAAAAAATTCTGCAATGAGGGCGCGCCATTTTGCTCATGGCTCAAGGCCAGCGCCATAAATTCATCGATGGCATCAGCGGCTTCAAGACCAAGCCGGGCGATCAAGCGCTGGCGCATGCCATCTTGATCCAAAATGCCGGCATAAAGCTCATAGGGAGCCACCGCATCGGTGCGTTTCGACCAGCGCTGCAACCAGTGCACCGCCTCGATCATCTGTTCTGAGGCCGGTTCGGTTTCAGGGTTATGAACCCGTTTCCACAAGGCCCGCCAGAGACTGGTCTGGCCGCGGCCATGGGCAATGTCATAAAGCGCCTGATCGTCAAACCCAAACAGCGGGCTTTTGAGCACAGCGGCCAGGGCCAGATCATCGTCATTGAGCAGCAAAAAGGCGCCAAGGGCCACCAGATCCTGCACCGCAATCTGCTCTGAAAGCCGCATCCGGTCCGCCCCGGCCACCGGAATATTCTTGGCCTTCAGCGCCCGGATCATCGGCTGAACGAATGGATTGCGTTTTCTTACCAAAATGAGAATGTCCCCGGCGCGGACCGGACGGTTTTGCGAGGTCAATATTTCCCCTTCGTCAAGCCAGTTGCGAATCGTCCCGGCAATGCGGTTCGCCACCTGGGTGATCGGATCGTCTGCCCCCATAAGATCCGCCAGCGGATCAAAGGCGTCTGCCATCTCCCGCGGCTCCGGCGAAACCACCGGCCAAATCTCCACCAATCCCGCCTCGCCTTCGCGCGAAGAGGCGTGATGCAGACGTTTGCCGCCAAAAATCACCCCGGGCACTTTGTCCGAATCGGCAAAGACCTTGTCGACCGCTTGCAAAACCGCAGGCGTAGTGCGAAACGACAAGGTCAGCGGCACATCATGGAAGGTGCCGCCAACACGCTCGTTCAAGGCCGCCATTTCCTCCCCCATGCGCGAAAACAGTTCAGGGGCCGCGCCTTGGAAACTATAGATCGACTGTTTTTCATCCCCAACCGCAAACACGGTGCGCGTCATTGCCTCGCTGGCGCCTTCCCCGGTGAAAAACTCCTCCGCCAGCAGCTCCACCAGCTTCCATTGCAAAGGGCTGGTATCTTGGGCTTCATCAATCAAGATGTGATCAAAACCCTGATCAAGTTTATAAAGCACCCATTGGGCCTCACCTGGATTGGCGAGAAGATCGACGGTGTGTTCGATCAGATCATCGAAATCAAGGGCCGCGCGGGCTGCTTTTAAGTCTTCGTAACGGCCGATCACCTGATCGGCAAGGCGTAACACCGCCTGGGTATTGGCCGCCACCCGCACCGCCATTTCCAGTTGATTGAGCCGGGCGAATTCATCTTTGGCGCGGTCGAGACGGGCACAAAGAGCAGGATTTGAAGTGCGCACCGGCTTGTTGATGAAGGCGGACGTACTGCGGGTTTTGCCGTCCTTGGTCAAAAACACATCCTGCAACGCCAAAACCCGTTCCCGGTGATCGGCGGCATACAAGGCTTTGCGCAGCTTTTCCGCCAATTGCCGGTCACGCTTGCCCTGACTGGCCGAGAGAACGTTTATCGCATCCGACAATTCCCCATCGGTCACAAGCCCCGCCATTTCCGCCAACACCGCCTCATGTTGGGTCCCCGGCGGTATCCCGAGACTGGCACAAACAACGGCTTCGACACCCGCCATCGGATCCCGGCTGGAGGGGGCCGAACGGATCATCGCCCGCAATTGCTGTTTCTTGGCAATCGCTTCAAACATGATCTCGTAAAAACGGTCTTGCTGGGCCAGCGGCACCACCCGCAACAGCGCCCGGCCAAGCCGGGTTTCGGGATTGCGGGCCGCCTTCAACAGGACTTTGTCAATCGCCTCGATCTTCAATTCCCGGGCCGCCATCTCATCGAGCAAGGTTGCATTGGGAGCAATCCCAGCTTCGAGCGGAAACCGCGCCAACAGCCGCTCACAAAAGGCATGAATGGTCTGCACCTTGAGGCTGCCTGGGGTTTCAAGCGTGGTTGCAAACAAGGTGCGGGCACGCTTGAGGGCTTGGGGGGTGGGAGGACGGCCTTCGATTTCACTCAGCGTCTGCCGTAGTTTATCCTCCGGCATCACCGCCCATTTCGCAAGTTCTGCAAACAGCCGGTTGGCCATTTCCGAAGCCGCCGCCTTGGTATAGGTCAGGCACAAAATCTTTTCCGGCTCGGCACCTGCCAGCAACAGCCGCAACACCCGGCGCACCAAGACAAAGGTTTTCCCGGTTCCGGCATTGGCGCTGACCCAAGCCGAGGCATCAGGTTTGGCCGCTTGGGTTTGCAACCGGGTGGTTTCGGCAATCCGGTCCCTGACGATATCCACATCCAACGCCGCCATGATCAAGCCTCCCCCTCTTCATCAACCGCCCATTCCTGCAATCGCGCCAGATGCGCATAGTCGTCATAGCGATAATCGAAATAAGGCCGCCGCAGAGCCGGGTAACCGGTTTCGGGTTGATCGAATTGACTGACCAGCGCCACAAGCCCTTCAAAGGCGGTCTCCGCCAAACCATCGGGAGGCGGTTCATTGCGGTCTTCCTGCGCTCCCAAATCCTCATCCCCTGAGGCTTTGATGAAACTCAACCCCGCGACAGGGACAGCCTCAAGCCCCGCAAAGCCCCCCTGTTTGGCGATCTTGGCTTCAAGCGGCAGTTGTGGCTTGCGCAGCGTCTTGATCTCCTTTGCTGTGGGCGGCGTGCCGGTCTTGTAGTCATAGATCACCACCGCCCCGCCCGCGGTGACATCGAGCCGGTCGGCCCGCGCGGTCAAAGTGAACGGCCCCGCGGGAGCGGGAAACTCAATCTGTCCCTCGACTTCACTGAGATGTTTGAGCAGCCCAACGCGCCGCTCTGGCTCGGTGGCTTCGAACCATTGCGCAAAGCGGGCAAAGCGCGGCTTCCAAAACGCCAAGACCTGAGGATGATCGGCATAGACTTGCCAGCGTTTTTCGGCAAAAGCCAAAAGCTCTTGGGCGATATTGCCGGGCAGATGGTCGGGAAAGGCGGTCGAAAACCGATGCAGGGCTTGATGAATGATCTGCCCCCGCAAGGCCGCATCAGGCCCCATGCCCAATTCTGGTAAGGGCTCCAATTGCAAAATCATGCGGGCGAACAGAGCGTAAGGGTTGGTGATCCAGTCCTCGACCCGCGAAACCGATAATTTCCGCGGCCGGGCGGCAACGGGTGGAACCGGATGGGGACGTTTGGCAGCGGCAACCGGCGGCGCCGCATCCCGCAAGGCCACCCAATCCAGCCAGGGTTCGTCTGAACCGGGTGCGAGAGCCTGCCCCAGCCCGGCGCTATCCGCCAGCGCCTGCAACCGCAACAGCCAGCGCGACGGCACGGTTGGCACCCCTTCCATTTTCTCCGCCCGTGACAGATAGATTTGCTCAGCGCCAAAAGCCTGACAGAAATCATGGGCGGAACGGCCAATCTTGCGCTCGGGCTGCGACAATCCCAATTCGGCGCGCATGGGGCGGCTCAGCCAGGCGTCGGTGTCAGCAGCCTGGGGCCATACCCCTTCATTCAGCCCCCCCAAAATCACGATGTCCGCGGTTTGCAGCCGGGCTTCCATGGGGCCCCAGATGAACAGCCTATCATGGGTTTGCCGGCCGGAGCGGACCACTTCACGGGCGATGAGACCGCGGTAAAGCCCCGCATATTCCTGCGGGCTGACAAGGGGGCTGGCAATATCCTCCTCAACGAGCTGATCAAGCAGAGCGGCCATGACCATGCCAAAGTCATCGCCCCAAAGATGTTCGCTGTGGCCATCCTCAAACCGGGCCAGCCGCTCCGCGGTCACACGATGGGCGCTGACCAGTTCCTTCAACGGACGCGGACGATGGGCCTGAAAATAAGCTTCCAAGGGCTCGAAAGCATCCGCCAACGCCTCAAGCACCGCTCCCGTCCGGGCAAAATCCGCCTGCCGCAACCGCCGCTGGGCCGGGTTCTGATAGCTGCTGCCCGCATCCGCTTCCCCCTCATCGGCTTGATGATGGGCTTGACGGGCTTTTCCATCCGCAAAACGTTGCGCGGCATAGTCGAACTGCTTGCGAATTGCGGCCAATCCCGGTTCAACCCGCGGCTCCCGCAACACCGCAATTTCCAAAGCCCGTGTCGCCGCCCGCACCTCGCCAGGCGCAAACCCCAATCGCGTCAGGGGATGCTTCAAAAGGGTCAACAGGGCTGCCGGGTCGAAACCGCTGTTGATGGTTTCAATCACATGATCGAGAAAGGTCCCGATTGGGCTCGTGGCCAATGGCAAACCGCCGGAATCGTCAATGCCCACCCCCCATTTTCCAAGCCGAACCTTCACCCGGCGGGCCAAGGTCCGGTCCGGCGTGACCAGCGCAGCGGTCCGGGTGGCGTCAGCCGCCGCCCGGCGCAAAATCAATGCAATGGCTTCGGCTTCTTCTTCCTCGTGGCGGGTGGTGATGACGGTGATCTTGCGCAAGGTCTCAGCCAAAGCCTCACGATCCACCGCTTGGGCAAAACCAGCCCATAAATGGGTGGTCGCCGCCGGGCGCATCATTTCCGACAACAGCTTCAGCTTGGCCCGTTCCCACGGCTTGGACACCTCACCCAATGGAATCACCTGACGGCGGTCGATGGCCAGCTCATCGAGCAATTGCTTCAGCCCATATTGCGGATGCTCCGGATGGCTGGGAACGATGGTGTTGAAACTGGCCTCATCCAGCTCAAGATCAAGCCCCGGCAAGACGATGGCGCCCCCCGGCGTGTTCACAATCGCCCGCATCAATTTCGCGGTGGCCGCCACCCCGCCAATCTCCCCCGCGAGAATAACAGGATCGTCTTCGCGGCGCTGCGCCAGACGGGCGGCTTCCCCCTCGATCAACCGGGTCTGGCGCGCAACCCGCGACATTTTCCCCGCCGAATCCAAAAAGGCGGGCCAAGCGGCGGTCACGATTTCAAGGAAATCCAGTGTGACTTGCCAATGCTGCGCAAAATCCTCACGCACGAGCGAAGCCAGTTTGGAAAGATCCGCCTGTTCGATCTCGGCGGTATCCATCAGCTCCATCAGCTCCACCGCCAAAGCCGCCGCCTGGGCTGGTGTCATTTGCGGCGGGATCACCACATCAGGGGCTGTGGTATTGCGCGCCGCCTGGTGCAGGGTATCGGACCATTTGCGCACCATTTCGGTGAGCACCAGTTGCCGTTCCAGATCGGAAATCGCAGGCGGCAAGGGCTCGATCACTCCCGCGGTCAGCAACCGCTGTTCATCGATATCCCCCACCGCACGAATTTCCGGCAGCAGCACCGCACCATCACTTTGCCGCAAAAATTCCAATTCGGCCGCCCGGCAGGCCCGGCGCGAGGGAAACAACAAAGTCATCCGCGACAGTGCCAGCGGATCAGCCAACGGCACGCCCCCTTTCGAAAATACCCCCTTGAGAATAGCCTCAACCAGGGTTGGCAGAAAGGGACGTGTTGGCGGAATCGTATAAACCCGCAGCCCCTCCCCTTCGACCGCTGGCTTTCCATCAAACTGTGACATCAAAGCCCCCCACGCGCAAATTCCCCCTTCCCCGCAAAGCGGTTGTCACCCTTGACAAAGGTTGGAAAAAAGCAAAATC
>WGBT01000040.1 GCA_015494185.1 Hyphomicrobiales bacterium
CATGATATCGATCATTCCCCGGTACCCCCTGATCCGAAACTGGCCGCAGCCCTTGCCGCATTGCCCGGACGCAAGATCGTCTTTACCAACGGTTCGCGCTCCCATGCCGAAAAGGTCATGGAGCGGCTCGGCGTTGCCGGTCATTTCGACATGGTGCATGATATCGCCGCCAGCGGTTTTGAACCCAAACCCAACCAAGCGGCCTATCAACGTTTTCTTGCCCGCACCGGGCTCGATCCCCAAAAGGCGGCGTTTTTTGAAGACATTGCCCGTAATCTGGAAATTCCCTCTGCGCTTGGTATGACCACGGTGCTGGTCCGTTGCCCAAAAGACCGTCACCCGGAAAAGCCGCATTTACCGCTTGGAACCGGTGAAGAGCCTTATGTTCACCATGTCACCGAAGATCTTAGCCATTTCCTTTGGACTTTGGCTGAGCAAGCATGCTGAAGGGACAATGGTTTGAAGGTGGAGCAGGCCGGTGAGGTGCATTCATGCAAAGGAAATAACAAATACAGGCAGAATTGTTCAACGCATATCATATGAAGGATTGAGGCATGACGGCTGATTTAGCAGAAACCATTGAGAAAGCCTTTGAAAACCGCCAAGAAATCACCCCGCAGACCAGGGGGGAAGTGCGTGAGGCTGTCGAGACCGCGCTTGATTTGCTCGATCGTGGTGAAGTGCGGGTGGCGGAACAAAACGGTCCGCTGGATTGGACCGTCAATCAGTGGCTGAAAAAGGCGGTGTTGTTGTCGTTCCGGCTCAATGACATGACGGTGATTGAAGGCGGGCCGGGAGGTGCGACCTGGTGGGACAAGGTGGACAGCAAGTTCAAGGGCTGGTCTGAGGCCGATTTCAAGAAGGCCGGTTTTCGCGCCGTGCCGCATGCGGTGGTGCGCCATTCGGCCTATATCGCGCCGGGGGTGGTGTTGATGCCAAGTTTTGTCAATTTGGGGGCCTATGTCGGTGAAGGCACTATGGTGGACACTTGGGCCACGGTGGGCTCTTGTGCGCAGATTGGCAAGAATATTCATATTTCGGGGGGCGCTGGGATCGGCGGGGTTTTGGAACCGGTGCAGGCGGCGCCAACCATCATCGAGGATAATTGCTTTATCGGCGCCCGGGCCGAAGTGGCTGAAGGGGTCATTGTTGGCGAAGGGTCGGTTCTTGCCATGGGTGTCTATCTGTCGCAGTCGACCAAGATCATCGACCGGGCGACGGGGGAAATTCATATGGGCAAGGTGCCGCCCTATTCGGTGGTGGTTTCCGGTTCGCTGCCCGGCAAGCCCTTGCCTGATGGCTCGCCTGGTCCCAATCTTTATTGCGCGGTTATTGTCAAACGTGTCGATGAGCGCACCCGCTCGAAAACCTCCATCAATGAGCTGTTGCGGGATTAGCAGGCTGCGATCTCTGGAGCAGGGAGAACCAGGGGCGCTCAAAGAGGGGCGCGAAGGTTGGCGAAGGACGGCAAGAGGGGGCAACGGTGAGGGAGGAGGGAAGCTATGGCGCATCTCTTTCGTTTCAAGGGGCGGATGGCGCGGCTGCCCTTTGTGGGCTGGACCTTGGTTTTGATGGTGTTGGAGCTGGTGCTTTACCTCGCCATGGCCCTTATCACCGGCCATGATATGGACCAGGCGTTGACAGCCTATTTGGCGGGGGAGGGGCGAACCAGCAGCCTGCTGCTAATCGAGTTTGCGGCGGTTTTGGTCCTGCTTTATCCTTCCCTTGCGATTTCGGTTCAGCGGCTGCATGACATGGGATGGCCGGGATGGTGGACGCTGTTGCCTGTCCTGGTGTTTGTAACACTGTATCTTTTCGAGTTTCTCGGCCTGTTCAGCAAAGGCGATGAGGGGCCCAATCTTTATGATCTGATAGCGATGGTGGTCTTGTTCCCCTTTCTGGTGTTGCTGGTGCTGATGATTTTCAAACGGGGCTCGGCTGGGCCTAATATCTATGGCCCCGCGCCATAGTGGGGCTGGAGTGGAGGGCTGGCGGTGTAGATGGGATTAGCCACGCCAGAGGAAGAAGAAATAAAAAATTTCTGCGTCCCTTTGACTCTTTTGGGCATAAAGATCAGGGGCGCTTGGTAGAATACCTGGGGGTGTCAATCATTGACCGTTTAGGTTTTCCGTATCCCATTGCAGATTTTAGGTCAATTGGACGGTAGACGAAAAAGGGCAGGGGATGTTGATAGAGTATGAGACCTCAAAGCCTGAAGAGGAAAAGCCTTAAGAGAGGTGGTGGAGCCAGGCGGAATCGAACCGCCGACCTCGTGAATGCCATTCACGCGCTCTCCCAACTGAGCTATGGCCCCTTGCCGTTTACTGGTTATAGCGGCTTATCTGTAAAAGTCTAGCCTTTAGAGAAGCCGCTTCTTGAAAAGTTTTCTCCTGATTTCAGTATCTCCCCCCCCCTCCAGTTCGTTTGTTAGCCTGTGACGCGCCGTTTCTCAAGAGAAATTATGCCGCGGTGGCAAGAAAATTTCAGCCTTCCTCCTCGTCATCTTTGGCAATGGGAGTGTCGATGAGTACGGC
>WGBT01000041.1 GCA_015494185.1 Hyphomicrobiales bacterium
CGCCTCAACCGCCCGGCTGCGTTGTTCTTCCAGCCGCGCAGTTAGATCCTGGATGATGCCCGTAACCTGGTTCTGCGCCCGCAATTCCCCTGCCCGCCGGCGTTCTTCCTCAGGAAAGATCGATGAAAACAGCGCGTCGAATGAAAAGAACACCGATGTCGCCATACATGAGAGAAACATCACCCACAGCGGCAAATGTGACAATATCGTGCGGATGCCACGGGCATAAGGGCCGATGATGTCGGCCTCAGAAAACAGCACCAGCATCAGTGCCAAGGCCAGAATCGCCGCCAGCGTCACCAAAATGGCGGGCAAATTGTGACGCACCCAACTGGTTGTCTGCCGCAAGGTCTCCGGCTCAACCAATTCAAAGACAACAGCCAAGAGATAGACGACCCCAATGATTGCGGCCACAGAAACCAGCAAAAAGAACGCCTTTTTGGCAATCGTCAAAATATCGACCTTGCCCCGCTTGCCAGCCTCTTCCCCGGTTGCCCCATGAGCAAAGCTTTCTCCAATCAGCCAGGCGGTGACCAGCATCACCCCCTGAATCCCAAAGGTGATCAGACCAGACAGTAAAGGCGTATGGGTGAAATTGTTCATCCCCGCCCAGGTGGTCCAGCCCGAGGCCACAGAAAGCACAAGCCCGGTCACCCCAAGCAGCACCAATCGCCAGTTCGAAAACACCTCCTGCAACAGCTTCAATTTGAGCGCTTGCAAGAGTGACGTTTTCAAATTTAAATCGGTGCTTTTGCTATTTTGCTGCATGAACCATGCTCAACCTTATGCGGTCCCCCCAGAAACAAAGAGCAGTCAAAGCGATACTGGCAAAATTCCAATCGAATTACCAGTCCTGCAAGGGCTTCCCTTGCAAATATAAACGAATAGCCCAGAAAATAAATATAAGCCGGTTCCGCCAGACAAATTTCAGTACACAAAAAAATATGGCTCTTAGGCGCATAAAAGCATAAACTCTTGGGCTGTAGGGACCGTGACAAGTCTAGCGTGACAAGTCTAGTATAAGATGAGGTAAGTGGGGGGAGCGAATGCAATTGGATCCGCTGCAAAAACCGGCGGTGCACGAAATGCCCCGCATGGTCGAATGGTATTCGCCCGGGGTCTTTTTCCACAGTTTGCTGCAACGGTTGGCTGCACACTTTTTCCCGCCGCAATATGACCACCGGCTGACACAAGCCAGTCTGGATCGTGCCCGCGAAATCGACCTTTTGACCCGTTATGACTATTCCGAGGAAAGCCGCACTCCCTTGGCGCTCGATTCCGAAGATGGCAGTTTCTGGCTCGATCATCTCGGTGACGCGGGGGATGGTTTTTTGCCCAGCTATGCTTTGGCCTATTTGCTCAGCCAAGATCAACTTCATGGCGCTGGCGCGGATACCCTGGCCATGATCGAGCCCATCCGCGGTGTTCCCATCGGCACCACCTTGCCGGCGGGACAATTGCTGCTCCTTGGCGGCGATCACGCCGTTCCCTCCCCCAGCCGCGATAACTATCAGGAACGATTGCAACAACCATTTGATTTGGCCAGCCCCGATGATCAGGCCGAGCGCGGTGTTTTTGCCCTTCCGGGCGAGCGTGACCGGCTTGATGGGCTGTTGGCCTTCGATCAACTGTTTTGTTCCTCACGCAGCCGGTTTGCAAACCAAAGGGGGCGGCGTTTTGGCCGCTATCATTGCCGGCAGCACCGCAGCTATTTCGCCATTCGGCTGCCCTACAACTGGTGGATCTGGGCGCCTGACATTCCCCATAACCGGGCGATCGATGATGTTCAGCTAAGCTATTTCTTTGAAATGTCACGGCTGATGGGGCATCAAGACAAGGTGGTTCTGCTGATCGATGAACCCGGTTGGCTCGTGGCTGAAACCAAGGGGCCGGCCGCACTTCAAAACATTGCCGAGATCGTCCGTCTGTTCCGGCAGCAAAATGCCAAATTATGCGCGGTGATTGCCAGCGGCATGAATCACTACAGCCGTTACAAATGTGAAGAACTCAACCTCAATCTCATGACGTCTGGCGGCGGCGGCCATACCCAAGCCACCCATGCGTTGCCAGAGGAAATCAACATCGATTGGCAGTTTCAGAAAAAAGGCGAACAACAATTGCGAACCAAACGGCTGAATTTCTCCATGCTGCGGAAACGGGCCCCCGATGAGCTCGACGGCAGGCCGCGGCCGACCATTGAACCGGCCTGTTATCCCAGCGCGGCCAAGAGCAAGCGCTTGTCTTGGAAATTGCTGGCCTTTCCGTTCCAGAACTGGAAAATGAGCCTTGTCGCCGGGGTCGTCTATCTGGTCCTGGCCTCGATTTTTGCCCAAGCGAAACGGCCAGCCGATGAAGGGAACGGCCCGATGACCGTCCAATCCTTTCTCGAACAAAGCATCAGCCAAATGAAAAACCAATCTGTTTCCCTTTCCGAACCGCCCGCTCTCATGGAACTGCCTGCTCTCATGGCCTCAGCAGCGGCCCATTCCCCCGCTCTTATGGCAGCGTTGATCTTGCTTTTTGTAACCCTTTATCTTTATGCCAATAAAGACGGCTCATTGACCCGGCGGCGCGGCTTGCGTCTTTTCACCACGGCTTGGCATTTCTTCGCCCATGTGGCGGCGATAAGCATCCTTTATGGGGTTTTCACATGGTTGAATGCCGCCGTCCTCGGCAAGGCCATGCAGGGGCTGCTGGCCCCCTTGCAAAACGTTGCGCTGTCTCCTCCCTCCCAACTGACGCAAATTCCTGTGTTGTCGGAGCTTGTGACATTCTTCAAAACCATCGGCGGCGGCATTGCAGCCAAAAGTTGGCTCAATTTGCTTTACCCGCTGCAATTCATGCTGATCGGCAGCTTTGTTGCCGGAGCCATTATCGGGCTTTATCTGTTCCTCAATTGCCGATTTTTGAAAATCAATTGCCATGAAGGCTTCACAGCCTTGGCGATTGCCGACTACAAACATTTTCTGCGCCTCCGGTTTACACGCGACAAACTGACAATTTATCCAATTGCCCTCAACCGGGTGCCAACAGATCGTGGCTGGCAAATGAGCGAGGCTTGGCAAAACTGGTTCAAAGCCCCAAACACCCAGCAGCCCAAGGAGCCGATTTTCACGCCCCGCAAAACTTTGAAGCCCCGTCTGATCGAGGGGCCCATTGAAATCGATGCCCGTTTGGTCCTCAATATTCCACGCTGAGATCATCCCCGGCCGATTGATCGAGCCTCTATTGATCGAAGTGCTTGAAAATTTGGCTCTCAAAAATGGGGGGCTTCGACGCATTGACTGAGCCTATTCAACATAGGCAACGGGAAGGAAAAAGCGGCATGAAACTTTACAGCTATTGGCGCTCATCAGCAGCGTACCGGGTGCGCATCGCCTTGGCCTTGAAAGGGCTAAGCGCTGATTATGTGCCGGTGCATCTGATCCGCGATGGCGGCGAGCAGAACAGGGCCGCTTATCAGGCCATCAATCCGCAAAGACTGCTCCCAGCCTTGGAACTCGATGACGGCACGGTTCTCACCCAGTCGCTTGCGATCATTGAATATCTCGATGAAATCGTCCCACAGCCGCCCCTGCTCCCTGCAACCGCCTTGGAACGGGCTCGGGTTCGCGCCCTGGCCCAGGTGATTACCAGTGACATTCACCCGCTCACGAATTTGCGGGTGCTCAAATATATCAATCACGCCTTTCCTGCCAATGACGAAGCCCGCATAGAATGGATCAGACATTGGATCAACGAGGGCCTTACGGCCTTTGAAAAACGGCTTGAAAAACATCCACAGACCGGACGTTTCTGCCATGGCGATACCCCAACTCTCGCCGATTGTTGCTTGGTGCCGCAACTTTATGATGCCCGGCGCTTCAAGCTTGATCTGGCCCCCTTTCCGCGGCTCACCCAGATCGAAACCGCCTGCCTTGCACTGCCCGCTTTTATGGCCGCCCATCCCGACCAGCAACCCGACGCCGGCTAGAACCCAAGCCGGTCACATGAGAAGCGGATATCATAGAGAAGCGGATTTTGCCCTAGCTTATTGCCAAATCTTATTACCAATTCTTAAGGTCGTCCCGAAAAATTCTATCGGTTGATGCAAAAAAGTTGTTTGGCACAATTTTTACAAAGACTTTCATTTTACAAAAACTTTCACAACAATTTTTACAACAACGCCGGATCCGCCCTTACCTTCCATGATGGAACACTGGCATTTTCAGCTGGTTTGTCAAGGGTTAAAACCGCTTCGCGGCCGCTTTCAGCGGCCCTTGACAAACCAGCTGAAAATGCAAAAACGCTCACCATGGAAGGTAAGGACGGATTTGGGCTGAAAGCTGTGGGCAAATCCGTCACGGTCAGTCGGAATTATACCAGCGCCCCCTTCGCCTTCGCTCGAATACCGTTCAATTTACCAAGAACCTTCAAAGGGATACGGAAAGCATGGAAAAATCAATGATAAAGACCGCCGGTATCAAGAACATCGCTGTTCTTGGTGCCCGTCCCCAAAGGCTGCCCATGAGGACGGACATCTAAAGATTTTCCACCTTGAAAGGGCGGGACAACAGGGTGTCGATGGCCTCATCAACGCTCATCCGGCCGCCAATAATGGCGTGGACAGCCTCACAGATCGGCATCTCAATCCCCTTTTCCCGGGCGATGCGGACCACGGCTGCGGCGGTATAGACCCCTTCACTGACGGAATTTCGAGCCCCCAGAATGTCTTCGAGGCGCTCGCCGCGCCCCAGCCCCTGGCCTAGCGACATGTTCCGCGACAAGGGGCTTGAGCTGGTAAGGATGAGATCCCCAAGCCCCGACAAGCCCCGCAAGGTCTCGGGTCTCGCCCCATGGGCCCGACCAAAGCGGACAAGCTCGGCAAACCCGCGGGTGACAAGAGCGGCCCGGGCGCTGGCCCCTAAATCCTTGCCATCGACAATGCCTGCGGCAATCGCCAAAACATTTTTCACCGCTCCGCCAATTTCCGCTCCGGTCATATCATCGGTAAGGTAAGGCCGGAAAGTCTTGTGACCAATCGTTGCAATCAGTTGGCGGCCCAGCTCCTCTTCTGAACAGGCCAGGGTGACGGCGGTTGGCTTGTTACGTGAGACATCGGCGGCGAAACAAGGACCCGACAACACCGCCTGCCGCGCCTTCGGCAGCGCTTCACCAACCACCTGGGTCAGCAATTTGCCACTGTCCTGTTCGATCCCCTTGGCGCAAATCACCACCGGCAAACCATCCTCAATCAGCGGCGCCAGTTGCTGGCAGACACTGCGGACAAATTGCGCGGGCACCACGAGCAACAACACATCACACGCCGCCAGATTACCAAGATCAGGACTGGCAACAATGTCTGGATCCAGTGGCACACCAGGCAGAAAGATGGTGTTCTCATGGCGCTGATTGATCGCTTCCGCCACCGCCGCCTCACGCGCCCAGATCTTGACATCACACCCGGCAAGACGGGCGGTTTGCGCAAGGGCAGTTCCCCAAGCGCCAGCACCGACCACGCCAACCGAACGAAATCCCATCATTGCTGTCTTCCCTTGATTAGGCAGCGCTTGACAACCAACAAACCGCGCCGCCATCGCGACCCGTTACCCGCCCGGCACCTCTCGCCCCTTCTGCTATGCCTTGACCCCGGCCCCAATGGCCGGCGGCGCGGCCGGATCAAGGGGCCAACGGGCACGGGCTGGTGTGTCGAGCGGATCACGCAAGCCGCGGACCAATCGTTCCGCCCCGGCCCAGGCGATCATGGCGGCATTGTCGGTACACAAATGCGCCGGCGGAATGCTCAGTTCAAAGCCGCGCTCTTTGGTCAAATCCTGCAAATGCCGCCGCAAAACCGCATTGGCGGCAACCCCGCCGGCCACCACGAGAGCGGGGCGGCGCGGGTGCGCGTCACTTGCCCCTGCTGACAGATCGGACAACATCGGCAAGAACAGCTGCATGGCGCGATCCACCCGATCCCGCAGACTTTCAACGACAGCGGCTTGAAACGACGCACACAAATCACAAATATCACGGTCTGACAACGGCTCCAGCTTCTTGGCCACGTGACGCACCGCGGTTTTCAAGCCTGAAAAGGAAAAATGCGGCTCTTCGCGCCCCATCATCGGCCGCGGCAAGGCAAACCGTTCTGGATCGCCCTTGGCCGCCCATCGTTCAACTGCCGCGCCTCCCGGATAGCCCAACCCCAACAGCTTGGCGGTTTTGTCGAAGGCTTCGCCAAGCGCATCATCGACGGTCGTGCCAAGCCGGGTATAAGCCCCCACATCTTTCACCACAAGCGTTTGGGTATGGCCTCCGGAAATCAACAACAGCAAATAGGGCGGACGACGCGCCTCCGTAAGGCCTGGCGTCAGCGCATGGGCTTCCAGATGATTGACCGCCACCAGCGGCAGCCCCCGGGCCAGCGCAATCGCCTTGGCGGTCACCAAACCCACCATCAAGCCGCCAATCAGACCAGGCCCCGCGGTTACTGCAACCGCATCCAAGCCGGACCAGTCAAGTTGCGCCTCTGCCATTGCCGCCTCGATCAACTGGTCGAGAATGGCGACATGGGCCCGCGCGGCAATCTCTGGCACGACCCCGCCAAAAACGGCATGTTCCGCCAATTGGGATCGCACCACATTGGCCAAAATCCGCCCAAAGCCCTCAGGCGTTCGCGCCACCACTGCCGCGGCGGTTTCGTCACAACTGGTTTCAATCCCTAAAATCCGGATTTCCCCGCGATCAGCCATTTACGTTCTTCCTCAAAACTGGCATTAATGCCCCAATTTTCTGTGCATAGGGCCAGCCATAACACATGGCGCCCATACAGAACAGAACCATATAGAAC
>WGBT01000042.1 GCA_015494185.1 Hyphomicrobiales bacterium
AAGGCAGAGTTGAAGGCGCCTTCGGCAAACCAGCGGCGGAACAGATTGGGAAACCTGAAAGCCACGAAAAAGGCATCCGCCCAGGCCCCGGTGCCGAGCACAAAAGCAATCATGATATCGCGGATGAAACCTAAAATCCGCGACAACATGGTCCAAAAGCCAACCGTAAAAAAGGCGCGAAGCATATCCCCCCCATCAAAGACAAAATCCCACCGGCGGTCTTTCTCATCGACCTTTCCATGCTTTCCGTATCCCTTTGAAGGGGCAAAATAAATTAAAGGGTATACGTGTCAAGGCCAGGGGCCGTTGGTATAAAATTGCAAGACCTGCACTGGCAGACAGCGGCTGGCCTGCTTAACAGCTTCCAGCTTGAATCCGCCTTGCATGCCATGGTGAGCGGTTTCCGTTGGTTTAGTTTATGAATATCGGCTTTGACCGATTAAGCGCGCATTGAACTCTGAAAGCAAGCACCAAGTGGGGGACAAGTGCGAGTGTTATGAGTTCAGACAGATACAGATTATGAGACATTCCCCTCCCCAGCCTGATTGCCGCTCAAGCCATCCTTCCGGAGCCATCGTCGCTCGCCTCGCCCTTTTTTGGGCGAGCGACGATGGATTTGGAAGGATGGCGGGCTATCCTTCTGGTGAATCGGAAGCGCGCTTCCCCCCAAGAAACACACAAGAAGACATTTGAGGTTGAAAACTCTACCCTCCCCCCTCCTGACAGGCGGCAGATCAATCCTTGCATTCCATCGTCGATAAGTGGCATTTTCAGCTGGTTTGTCAAGGACCGCCAAAGGCGGCCGCGAAGCGGTTTCATCCTTGACAAACCAGCTGAAAATGCAAAACCGCTCACCATGGAATGCAAGGACAAGTGCAGGCTTGATGGGGCTGCCAAGCCGTTTACTGTTCTGTCAGGTCCAATGCAGACTTTCACAATCGAGAATGCCGCAAATCATCTGCCCCCTTGACAGACGCTAAATCAGCCTGCCCGAATACCCATTTGTTCTATTTTTACCAACGCCCCGCAAAATATGTCCGAAGGGAAGACTTGGCTTAGGCGTGCATTCTGCTATGCTCCCGCGCAAATCCGCCAACAGAACCAACTGGAATCTTGCAAAAGCTACGCCGATGAATCTGTTCCGACATTTTGAAGCCCTCGTGCTGGCAGCCATCGATCACCTGAAAAATGACGGGGTGCTGCCGGCTGAAACCCCGGTTGAGAAGGTCACCGTTGAACCGCCGCGCGACCCCACCCATGGCGATATCGCCACCAATGCGGCAATGGTGTTGGCCAAACCGGCGAAAAAGCCGCCGCGCGAGATCGCCAGCCTGATCGCCGCTCAATTGAAAAAGGCTCACGACATCAAAACTGTTGAGATCGCCGGGCCGGGTTTCATCAATATGGTTTTGGCCGACAGTTTCTGGCCCCAGGTGATCCACGCCATTCATCGCGAAGGCGATGATTTCGGCCGCCCCCAGATCGGCCAAGGCCAACCGGTCAATGTCGAATATGTCTCAGCCAACCCGACCGGGCCGATGCATGTTGGCCACTGCCGCGGCGCGGTTTTCGGCGATGCCTTGGCCAATCTGCTTGAGTTTGCCGGCTATGAGGTCACCCGGGAATATTATATCAACGATGCTGGGGCTCAAGTCGATGTGCTGGCCCGCTCCGCCTATTTGCGTTACCGCGAAGCCATGGGCCAGGAAATCGGCGAAATTCCATCCGGGCTTTATCCAGGCGACTATCTGAAACCAGTTGGCGAAGCGTTGAAAGCCAAATATGGTGATGTGCTGCTCGATATGACGGAACAGGAATGGCTGCCCCGGGTCCGGGATTTCGCCATCGATGCCATGATGACCACCATCAAAGGGGATCTGGCGGCGTTGAACATCCGTCATGATGTGTTTTTTTCCGAGCGCAGTCTGACCGCGGGAGGTGTGGATCAGGTGGCCCAGACCATCGATGAACTGCGCGCAAAACACCTGATCTATGAAGGCCGTCTCCCTCCGCCAAAGGGCAAGCGTCCCGATGATTGGGAAGACCGCAAACAGACCCTGTTCCGGGCCGAAGAATTCGGCGACGACAGCGACCGGGCGCTGATCAAATCGGACGGCAGCTACACCTATTTTGCCGCGGACATGGCTTATCACCGCGACAAAATCAGACGCGGTTTCAAGGAGATGATCGATGTTTGGGGGGCGGATCATGGCGGTTATATCAAACGCATGAAGGCCGCGGTTGCCGCCCTGTCCGGCCGCAAGGCCAATCTGGATGTGAAAATCTGCCAGCTCGTCAATCTGTTACGCGATGGGGAACCGGTGAAGATGTCCAAACGTGCGGGCAGTTTTGTCACCTTGCGTGACGTGGTCGATGAGGTTGGTGCCGATGCCACCCGCTTCATGATGCTGTTCCGCAAGAATGATGCGCCGCTTGATTTCGATCTTGTCAAAGTCGTGGAACAGTCGCGGGACAACCCGGTGTTTTATGTACAATATGCCCATGCCCGGGCGCATTCGGTGTTCCGCAAGGTGCGTGATGACCATCCGGAACTGGCCGATATCGAGCAGGACTTTTCCGATGCCGATTTGAGCCGGCTCAATGATGCCGCAGAACTTGGGCTGATCAAATCCCTGGCGGCCTATCCGCGGCTGATGGAAAGCGCGGCCAAATCTCACGAACCTCACCGTATAGCCTTTTATCTGCATGATCTGGCCAGCACCTTTCACGGCTTGTGGAACCGCGGCATAGACTTGCCACATTTGCGATTTAATCAACCTGAAGACAAGGAATTAACCAAAGCACGGTTGGCACTTGTCGCGGCAACCGCCAAAGTGTTAGCATCAGGTTTGAAGGTGCTGGGAGTGACGGCCGTTCGCGAACTCCGTTAGCCGGTACGAGTGTCATTGGCCGGTCACGGCGTGATCCCGTTCCAGCGCTTCCCAAGCGCCGTACGCCGTCTCTGCCTGGTTTGATCGTGAGAGGCATTCGGCTGATTGGCGGATTCTCGCCACAGGTGCATGTTAGAATGCGGTGCAGCAAAAAACTGCAAAACGCAAGAGGAAAGCCACATCATGGCCCGGTCTTCAGACACATTTCCCCCAAAAGGGGTTCTCGAAAAAGGGACGCCGCCTGAAAAGCTGCGACAGCCGAACCAACAAGTTGGAAAGCAACAGCCCTTTGTCAATAACGGGCAAATGCCTCATCAAGGGCTTGCGCCTCAAGCGCCCTTGCAACAAACACCCTTGCAACAAACACCTCAAGCCCCTCACCCAGATGTCAGCACAGCGGCAAATGCTTATGCCCAGCAGACACAAGCCGTCCCTTATTCGGCTTCCAGTTCCAATTCTGGCATAGCGGGTGATATGGGCACGCGCCAGGGACAGATGCCGCCACAGCCTGAACAGATCCAAAGACCGTCCCCCCAGATGGAACCGCCCGCAGC
>WGBT01000043.1 GCA_015494185.1 Hyphomicrobiales bacterium
CAACAGGGGCACCGTGCTGCGCCCGCTGACCGTTTGGGGATAGCTTTTGCCAATCCGAACAGGGATCACCCGCTCCCGGCCGTTGCGAATGATCGTCAGTTTCAGTTTGGCGCCGAGTTCCCTCAGGCCTACGATGTTGCGCAGTTCGTTGCTATTGTGCAGCGTCACCCCATCGACCTTGATGATCGCATCCCCCGGTTGCAAACCGGCCTTCTCGGCGGCCGATCCCTTTTCCACCTGGCTGATGAGAGCGCCGCTTGACACCGGCAGATTGAGCGCGGTTGCAATATCCGGGGTGATATCCTGAATGATGATCCCAAGGCGGCCGCGCTTGATTTTGCCATAGCGGATGAGCTGGGCCATCACCGCTTGCGCCATGTCAGACGGCACTGCAAAACCAATCCCCACATTGCCCCCGCTTGGGGCGATAATGGCGGTGTTGATGCCAACAATCCGCCCCCGCGTATCGAGCAACGGCCCCCCGGAGTTTCCTGGATTGATCGGCGCATCGGTCTGAATAAAGTTTTCGTAATTTTCCGCACTCAAGCCACTGCGGCCAAGGGCGCTGACAATTCCTGACGTCACAGTCTGGCCAAGCCCGAACGGGTTGCCAATGGCAATGACGAAATCCCCCACTTTCAAATCTTTGATCTTGCCGAAGGGCAAATCACTCAAACCTTTGGCCTTGATTTGCAGCAAAGCGATGTCGGTGCGGGGATCGCTGCCAATCAGTTTGGCCGTATATTGGCGTTTGTCATGCAGGCGGACGGTGATTTGGTCGCCATCTTTGATGACATGATGGTTGGTCAGAATATAACCTTTCTTGGCATCGACGATGACGCCTGAGCCTGCACTTAGGGCCTCTCTTTCAGGTTCGGGAAGCTCGTCGGGAACCCCGAAAAAGCGCCGGAAAAACGGATCCGCAAAAAGCGGGTTCTCGCGGCTGGGCCGTGTTGAGCGTACCGAGATATTGACAACCGCGGGAGCCGCCTTTTCGATGATTGGCGCGACCGTCAAAACCCCGCGCTGATTGTCCAAAAAGGGCATTTTGGCTTCGGCGGGGGTGAGCGTGGCAGCCAACAGCCAAAACCCGGCGGCAAGGGTGGCAAGGGTGGCAAGGGTGGCCCGTTTCCCAGCGGAAATTCCCTGTCGCGGCGAGCAGACCATTTGGGAAGCTTTGGAAGGTTGGCGTTCTAACACGTCCGATTTGAGACGCGCGCCGCAATCATGGACCACTTTTGCAACGATCTTTTTGATCATGGGTGTCACTTTCCTGGATCGCTTGTGTTGAAAAGCTGCTCTTGAACAGCAGAAATTGCCCCCACGGGCCTGTTATGTTTTCACGTCACGGGTTACACGTCGCCCAGGCGCTCCCCGCTCAACAAGGGATCGGGACGCACATCGGCCAAGGGAATTTCGGCATCGGTCTTTTTCAGTTCGATGTCATGAACGCGGATTTTCTCTGCCCCCGCTTGTTCCATGGTCTGTTTGATTTTTTCTTCGTCTTGCGGATCGCGGACCCGGACGAACAGGGCCAGACCGCCAAGGCGGAAGTCGCTTTCAAACTGATCGAGGGCGTGCGCGCCCAATTTGTCGGCCAGCAGTTTGCCAAGACCCGCCCCAGCCGCACCGCCTGCACCAGCGGCAATCAAGGCCGCGGCCAAAGCGCCACCGGAGGCTACCACCAAGCCGAGCGCGCCCAATGAGCCGATGGCGGAAAGAGTGCCAAAGGACAGCGCCTTGATGGCGGTTTCGTCTTCGTCGAGGACCAGTTCCGTGCGCGGGGCGTCGGGTTCGTCAACCACTTCTTCCGGTTCACGATAAAATTTGTCGAGATGTTTGATCACGGTTTTGCGCGGGGCAAGCAGGCTGATATCGGCACGGTCAACGCCTGCTTCCATCAAGGCTTCGCTCACTTTTTCCAGCGTTTCCCGGTCATGGACGATCCCCACCACCTCACGCACCGTGACGGTTTCCAAAACGGTTTTGTTCTCTGCATGCGTCATTGCAGCCTCCTTTGTTGTCAAGACAGTTTGCGAAGGGGTATCGGGACCGGAGCGAACCCGCTGCCAGTGGCGGAAAAGCCCCCGATAAGGCGTTTTTCCGCCAATGAGGCCGTCAATGGGCTTTGACCTCGACGTGTCTGACTTTGGTCTTCAAGTCTTTGGGTTTGGTGATGGTGATGGTCAAAACCCCTTTGTCGAAGGCGGCATGGGTTTCTAAATCTTCGGCGTCGAAGGGCAGACGGATCGAGCGGGAAAAACTGCCATAGCGGCGTTCCACGTAATAACGATCTCCTTCTTTTTCTTCGTGGTCATATTTTTTCTCACCACGGATGGTGAGCACATCACCCGAGATCGTCACATCGACATCTTTCTCGCTGACGCCGGGCAGTTCCGCGCTGATCGTAAGTTCCTTCTCGCCGTCGATGACATCCACGGTCGGCACCCGCCACGCCCAGTCCGCAACATCGCGGCGGTTTGTCGAGGCGGGGAGAAAATCGCTTTCCTCATGGCCGGTCACGGCACTGAGAAAGTCATCGAACAGGGCTTCAAAACTCTGCTTGAAATTGGCCAGAGCATTGCTGCTTATGTTTTGCCCATTGGCAGCGCCATGAGATACGGTTTCACTGTCGGCATGATGGGGCTTGTGGACCGGGATTTCATGACGCTTGCGCCATGGAATGAGAGATTTGAGATCCAACATTTGCACCTCCATTTTCCTTGATCAATTCGCTTTGTTGACCGCCGGCATGGCCTTTGGCGCCGTTTGATGTGTCACCAAACCCAAACCGTTGCAGAGCTCTAAACACCGGTGGTCAACCATTTGTGTTGAAGCGTATTTTCGTTGCAAAGCCGGGGACTTTTGCTGAACAGGTTGGATGAACGAACCTTCTTAGCCCGCGTCGAATTCTTCCTCGACGGCAGGTTCTGGCAGGCCCGCCAGTTTCGCCAAAGCCGGGATGGGGCCGCGGGGAAACATTTTGTAAAGGGCGTCGCGGAACTCATCCTCGCTGTTGATTTGGTGCTCACCCATTTTTTCCCACATCCGCAAAATGCGGTTCATGCTGGGATGGACTTGACGGTCTTCGTAATAGTCGCGGAAAAACTTGATCAGCAGACGACCCATGCCACCGACTTCCGGATTGCCTTCGGCCTCATGCATTTGGATGAGCGCTTCCATCACGCAGTCATCCCAGTCGTTGGGATTGACCAGAAAACCATCAGGGGTCGTCTCAATTGTTTTGCCGTTTACTTCAAGGGTGGTCATGGCATTCCTCCTTAAGCCGGTTGTCTCCTTGGGCGAGGGGGGCTGGCTCAGCCTGCCTCTGTCATTGGCAGCATGGGCAGAAAGACCAGCTTGTAAAATGCTTTCAATGTAACTTTTGGGTTTTGGGCGCCGCCGATGCGGCTCAAAGACCCGGTATTTGAGGCCATGGCTTTCGGCAAAAGCGATGGCCGATTCCTTGTCTGGGAAACCAATGCGAACCGTGTCCAAAGCCTCGTTAGAGGCGGTCCAGCCCATCAGCGGTTCCCGCCATTTCGGCCGCGAGGGCTCAAATTCCAGCCGCCAGGGGCGTCGGAAGCCGGGGGCGCTTTGCACGACAGAGCGCGCCGGCTGGTAAATCCTTGCCACGGGGGGGCGTACCGGATAGGCGGGGGCCGCCTTCTGGGGCACAGTCAGGGCCGATGGATTGGCAAAATAGTTTGCTTGCGACTGTATATTCATCATCCTTGCCCTCCCTTTTGGCCATTTGTCTTGGTGGCTCATTCCCCGTCCCAAGACCAACATGAATTGCGCAGCTTGAGCGGCAATAGTGTTGGCCAAGGGATTGGGGAGCCGTTTTCGGCTATTTCTTGGTGGCGGATTGGGGCGCCGCTTCAGCAGGCTTTGGCGCCTGGCTATGTTCCTTGGTCAGGCCCAATGCGGTTTTGATTTTGTCGAAAAAGCCTTTGCCAAATTTTCCGCCTTTGGTTTTCACCTCGATCTCATCGAGGTGTTTGTAGAGGTCTTTGAAGTCCTGTTCGGTGCCATAGCCCAACGCTTGGGCGAATTTCAGCTCTTCGCGAGCGGCTTTTAGAAGCTGTTCCAGCGCCTTGTTCTCGGCTTCCTTGCGGCCTTGTTTTTCCGCCAAAACTTCGGCTCGTTTCAAAAGTTCTTCAGCGGTGACAATCGGTATTGGAATGATTGTCTCGGTGATGACCAAAGTGCTTAGAGCCGTCTGCAAGACAACCTTGGCTTCCTTGATCTTGTCTTCATCGATCAGCTTGACCGCTTTTTTCATGGCATCCGGATAGCTGGCGAGGGGGATATTGCTGGTTCTGATGACGATTTCGCTGGCCAGACCGCTGATCAGTCGCCTGGCTTCCTGCAATCGTCCTTCATCCAGCGCTTCTTCGGCTTTCTCCTTGATTTTTTTGATGTCATCCACGGTCCCAATGACATCATGGGTGAACGCATTGACGCCTGCAGGCGCCAAGGCTAACTTGGGATCTCTGGCAACGACGATTTCCAATTTCCCCAGGGCGCGCTCAAGTGCGGCAAGCGCTTCTTTGGGTTTGTTGTTGTCTAAGGCTTTGAGTGCATTTTGCGTCTCGCGGATCGCTGAGGTGGCTTCTGCGATGATTTTTTTCCGCTTTTCGGAAACTTTGTCATGATTGCTCTGTTCAACCTGTTTGGTTGGCGATGCTACATTCGTGGCGGCTTTTTCAGCCGTTGCCAATGCCGGCACCGAAGCCATGCTCAGGGCAAGAGCACCCGTGATGAAGAGAGATTTGAGTTTTGATTGTGTAAGCATTGTTTTAAAATCCATAGATCATTTAGGTTTTGGGTTACCGTTCGACTTTGAGGGTGTTCGGGGAGGGTGTTCGGGCCCATGAAGGCGCCCGTCCCCAAAGCCCTTTTCAATCGGTTTGTTTTGTCTCGTTTTGCCGTTGACAGCGCGCAAACCTTGGTCTGGGCAAACCGCCCCCGTTTCCCGGAGTGGATAGACTCCGGGAGAGACAAAGACTTTGCGATTTGATTGCGTGATGTCGTGATTAAACGGACTTAGGCAACCGCCTTTTGTTTGCTTTCGTTGTCATTGTGAGAGACGGTTTTAGGCTTGCTGGTCATGATTTCGATATGCCGCGGTTTGAGCCGTTCGGGCACCTCGCGTTTCAGCTCGATGACCAGTAACCCATTGTCGAAAGACGCGGATGTGACGCGGATGAAATCAGCAAGGTTGAACCGGCGTTCAAAACTGCGTCCGGCAATGCCGCGATGCAGGAATTCAACGCCTTCGGGCTCTGGCAGTTTGCCGCGTACGGAAAGTTGATTTTGTTCCTGTACGACCTCCACATCGTCTTTGGAAAAACCGGCAAGAGCAATGACGATCCGATAGTCATCCTCACCCAGTTTTTCGATATTGTAGGGGGGATAAGTGTTGTCACTTTCCGCCCATCGCGCAGCTTGCGCCAACAGGGCCGGCAGCCGGTCAAACCCGATTGTCGAACGGTAAAGGGGTGAAAAATCATAAGTTGTCATGACATCCTCCTTTGAAGCGATATTCATGATAACCCGTTGTTATGAGCCCCCATTCTAGGCTGGCTCGTCTTACCATTTGGAGTTGGGAAAGAGGGGTTTCAAGAGCGGGAAAAGATTTTTTTGGAGGAAAATTTCAGCGCTGCGGCAGGGGGCAAAATAAGTAAAAATTTGTTCTTGAATGAGCGGGTCAGGTCGAGGGGCTTAAAGGCACGGGAAAACCTGTCCTTTGGAACAAATGGAAAAAGTTTTCCCGCTTTTAGTTCAAGCCGCCTTGTGTTGCAACAGGTTGCGGTTGACCAAAGTTTCGGCGATTTGCACCGTGTTGAGAGCCGCCCCCTTACGCAGATTGTCAGACACCTGTCTCTTATA
>WGBT01000044.1 GCA_015494185.1 Hyphomicrobiales bacterium
ACAAACAGCTTGTTCTTGGCGCGTCCACATTCGCCCACATGAATGCAAAGCCGGCGGTCAAAGGTGATATCAACCTCTTTCCCCTGATAGTGAACCTGGTCCTTGGATTTCATCACTTTCCCCCTCACGCCCCGATTTTTCACCTGTCTTATAGCAACGGTCCCGGCTTGGCAATCCTGGGGCCTCAAGCTTTGGCGCCCCCTTTGGGATCAACACATCGAGATCAGCGCCGGTGGAACAGCTTTTCAATGTCCGTGCGATGCAAAGCGACATAGGTCGGGCGGCCATGATTGCATTGGCCTGAATAAGGTGTGGCTTCCATCTCACGCAACAGCGCGTTCATCTCTTCGCCATTCAACACCCGTCCCGAACGCACCGAGCCATGACAGGCCATGGTCGCGCATACCGCTTCGAGGCTTTCTTTCAAGGCAAAGCCTTCCCCGGCGTCACGCAAATTGTCGGCGAGATCACGGATCAGCCCTTGCACATCACACTGGCCGAGCAAGGCCGGGGTTTCGCGAACCATCACCGCCCCTTCTCCGAATTGCTCAAGGGTTAGGCCGAGTTTGGCAAAATCCTCACGATGTGCATCGAGGCGGGCGGCATCGGCTGGATCCAGCTCGACGATCTCTGGCACCAACAGCCCCTGAGCCGGCACACCGTTTTCGGCAAGGCCGCGTTTCATCTTCTCGTAAACCAGCCGTTCATGGGCGGCATGTTGGTCGATGATCAGCAAAGCGTCTTGGGACTGGGCGATGATGTAATTCTTGAAGATCTGAGCGCGGGGCACCCCAAGGGGCCGGTTCAAAGTGTCAGGCGCGGGCTCGGTTGTTGCCGCACGCAGGTCTGCACTGGGGGCATCCACTCCTGAAAGCGGGGCCTGGGCTGCCTCACCAAAGCCCGAAGCCGGACGAGCGGCCGGGGATGGACGGGATGCCGGGAACCCGTTCCCTTGCCTTCCCCACCCGCCACCGCCATAGGTGCCGGTCTTAAGCCGCGACAAAGCCTCAACACCTCCTGCCGTGGTAGCCAGATGACCGGCCTCGGCCAGCCCCTGGCGCAAGGCGCCGACGATCAGCTTGCGCACCAGGCCCGGATCACGAAACCGGACTTCCGCCTTGGCGGGATGCACATTGACATCGACCTGATGGCTCGGCACGTCGAGAAACAGCGCCAACAGCGGATGGCGGCCACTGGGCAAATAATCGCCATAAGCGGCCCGCACCGCCCCGGCAAGCAGCTTGTCGCGCACCGGGCGGCCATTGACGAACATAAACTGCATTTGCGCTGTAGCGCGGTTCAGTGTTGGCAATCCGGCAAAGCCAATCAGGCGCAAATCCCCCTCTTGAGCGGTGATGGTGATGGCATCTTTGACGAAATCTTCCCCCATGATCCGGCCCAGCCGGTGCAACTGCGCCTTGAGCGGATCTTGGCCCGCGCCGGCCTGCCGGCGCGCTGGCAGATTGAGCCCTTTGCGGCCGCCAGTGGTCAAGCTGAAGGAAATATCCGGATGGCTCATCGACAGCCGCTTAACGACATCACTGATCTGGGCATTTTCGGCGCGTTCGGATTTCAAAAATTTCAGCCGGGCCGGAGTGGCATAGAACAGATCACGGACTTCGATGCGGGTGCCGGGATTAAGCGCGGCGGGAAACGGGCCAAAGACAACCCCCGCCTCGACTTTCAAAGCCAGAGCATGGGGGGCGTTTTTCGGACGGGTGGTGATATGCAGGCGTGCCACTGCCCCAATCGATGGCAGCGCTTCGCCGCGAAACCCAAGCGAGCGGATGTTGAGCAGATCATCATCGGGCAGTTTTGAGGTGGCATGGCGGGCGATCGACAGTTTGAGATCATGCTCACTCATGCCATGGCCATTGTCCGTGACCCGAATGAGCGACAGCCCCCCCGCTTCGGTGACCACCTCGATCTGGCTGGCACCGGCATCGATGGCGTTTTCGACCAATTCCTTGACCACGCTGGCCGGGCGCTCGATGACCTCCCCTGCAGCAATCCGGTTGATCATGTCAGGGGGAAGCTGCCGAACCGGTCTGGGTGTTGTGTGAACCATGGCGCCAGTCTAGCGCAAGGGCTCACAGCGGCAAAGCCATGAAGCCCGACAATCCACGGCAGAATAAGGCCAAGGCGGCGCAGCTGGCATCACGGACCGAAAGCCCCGGCGCGGTTCCCGGTCTCCAAAGCAGCAGCCGAAAAACAAAAGCGGTTTAAGATATCGCAACCTTCGAGATTCGGCAGTCCTCGATCACAGCCCCATAAAGCGCCAACCCCGAGAGGGGGGGCGGGGCACTCCGCCTCATCGAGGTTGAACAACAAATTGCGCAGAAATTGAACCCGCAGCACCATGCCCTTGGCATTGCGCGCGGGGCCCCCGGCGAACCGCCTCGCGCACCACCAGTACCACCTCACGCCCCTCGCTTTGTTCAGGCGTCTCCGACACTGGCACCCCACCACAATGATCAAAAACGATTTCGACAAGATGGGCCGTCTTGTTGATAAGTTGCCATTATTCTATTTAATTCTAATCTATAGCAATTTCTTTGAGCCCTGAACAGGCATTCGCCCCCCATTCAAAACAGCGCAATAGCGCGCCCCATTATTTTCTGGGTAAATTTAACTTTTTTGTAACCCATGCCTTGCCCTTGCGGAGGAAATCAGTCACCTAAATCGATGAGCTTCTCATGCAAACTTTCCAATCTCTTAATAACTCTCAATTAAGGAGGATCGACAATGATCCGCAGCGTGATGATCGTTGCTGCAATTACCGCCGCATGGTTTTACACCTACAAAAATTTTGGGACCTTTTCCGTTCACCAAACCGCATTGCGCTCCCCGGAAATCTTAGCCTTGGGCGTCAATCAGCCGATTCACCCCCTGACGGAAAACGCAAAACATCCGGCAGGGCACAGCAATCGGTCTGCGCCCCGTTCAGTGTCCCTTCATCATTTGCAGACAACCCAGGCCGAAGCGTCCCTGTCCCCCAAACAATCGACACAATTGACGAAAAAGCCACAAATTCCCCTCCCGCGGCGCAACCCTTTCAGATTGCAGCCTTCAAACACACGACAAAAGGTCACCCATGCCACCAGATGGCGTATTTTTTCCGCTATTGAATGGCCCCTGCTGAATGGGCGTAAACAGCGCACCGCAATGGCCGAATAAACTTAACAATCGTGATTTCGCCGCCAACGCTTCTGGTCTGCAAAAGCGCCTATAAGCTGAAGACGCTTTATGAGACGCTCTAACAGCACAATATGATCTCGACATCGACATATTTTTGGGGCTTATATACAGCCACCAACAGGAAGGACCCTGAAACTGTTGGACCTTGGATGCGCGGCGCTTCGCGCCTCATCCGAATGTGGCTTGAATAGCGACGGGGAATTTGCACAACCCCATGAAGAAGTCACAACAGCCAACAACCATTACTCTTAAACTCTACTCTGCAAGCAAATCATCAAAGCAAAGGGGGGATTTATGGACAAACAACACTCGAAACGACACCCAAGCCTTGGTTCTGTTACACCGGCCATGCTGCTCTTGTTGACAGCGCTTGCCCTTCCGGCCACCGCAACAGTGACCATAGCCGCAACCCCAGAAGAAAAAGCCGCAGGGCAGGCCTGTCTCAATCAGCTTTGCGGCGTGATCAATAAAACTTCCACCTCTGACGTTGTGAGCTGCAATCTCAGCTGGACCTGGTCAGAAGAGGAGATCAGCCGGGCCGTTGAGAAGAAAATCAAGGTGAAATGGAATCTGGGAAGCGCTAGATGCGCAGTCAAGGCCAACCTGCCGGCCAAAGATATCCACACCGCCTTAAGCGCAGGTGAACAACAACTCAAAGCCGCGCCGCAACCAGTTCAGTGTGATCTCACCCGGAACGGGAAAACCTCAACGGTGAAATTCACCTTGGCGCCTTCCCTGCAACTCAAAGACGGCAAATCCACCGGGGCCAGCCTCGGGATCGCCAATATCGAAGCGCCCGCCGCCATCAAGGCCGTACTTTGGTCTGCGTCTAAACTCGACAGCACATTTGGCGCCTTTGAAGGCAGCGTTATCAAGGAAGTCAACAAGTTCCTTACCAAAGGCTGCAAACGTGCCGAATAACAATTTCATCTGATTAACGGCGGCGGTGCCAAGTTGGGCCCGGTTCACAAGCTGATTTTCTTGTAATCGGGCCCTGCATGACTTGGCCGTGTTTCGATCCATATGATCTCTACATCATGCCCAGCAACGCTTAAACGCTTATTAAACGCTTATATGACCGCTATTTTGTGACAGAATGTTAAACTGTGGCGGGGCGGCCTTGATCCCAGAACTCCACCAATATGACATCAATAGAAAATATTTTGATAATCAGATAATTGAATATTCATATAGGGACAAAACTCGAATATTTGCAGTCGACACTTTCGCAAATCCATTCTATACTCTGTAAGGAGGATTACACCTTGTTTAGCAATTTAGAACTGACAGGCTCAAGCTGACGCACGAAAGCTTAAAGTCCTTCGCAATGGCAACCGGTTTTCGGGTGAATTGTGCGGCAAAACAAGATTCCTGAGCGAAAGTGCGATTGCTGTCTGGTTCGGATTGAGCGGATTTTGCTCTAGGCTCAGGGGACCTAATTAGAAACAGGGGGCCTAATTGGAAACAGGGGCTCTCCTACGAGAACGGCGATCAAAGATCAAAGCCAAACATTCATGGTATACCAAAACAAGAGTTGTCTTCGTCGTAAATATCAGGTGATGTTTGAGGGAAACACAAACTGATCTGGTCGGGGCTTGCGCGGTGCTAGGGGCTTTCTTTCGGGAAGATCTGCTTTGCGCTTTACATATAGGGTGATATTCCACGAGTAAGGTGATATTCCTCAAGAATGAAAATGATCAAGAATGAGAATGACACCTACAATAGCGGCGGCCTGATCGCCCACTCATTGGGGGGAATTTCAGAACTCTTAACGGTAATCCAAACTCTTAAATGTATCAGGGGCACATGAGCAACACCCCAAATCAGGGGCAACAACAGGGGAGTGGAAACACAGTTACAGATGTCCCAGCATGACAATGCAGCAGCCTCAACAGATGTGAATGAACCAAATGATGATACTGTTTGCGCAAAGCAAATGGTTGCAGGCATGAAGTGTGCCGTTGATGAAGCGGCCGATTTGTTGCGCGCCATCGGAAGTCCCTATCGACTGCTTATTCTTTGCCTGTTGATGGAACGCGAACAAACCGTGAGTGAAATTTGTGAAGCCATTGGCGCCCGGCAAAGTCTCACGTCACAACATCTCACCCGGCTTCGTCTTGACGGTCTCGTGGTCGCCGAACGGCGTGGACATTTCGTCTATTACTCGCTTGCCAATTCCGTTGCCAAGGAAATTGTTTTCACCCTTTACAACCACTTCTGCCGTGACAAACAGAAATAAAAAG
>WGBT01000045.1 GCA_015494185.1 Hyphomicrobiales bacterium
CCAACAGGCCCATAGTGAGACACTAGCCTGTTCGCTCAATTTCCGTGCCGAAAACCGGCTTGCCAACCGCTTCGTTCTGGTTGCCAATCTGGAAGCCAAAGATGGCGGCAAGGCAATCATTGCCGGCAATGAGCGGGTGATTCGCGCCCGGCTGTCGGATGCCAAATTTTTCTGGGAACAGGACCGCGGCAAGGATTTGGAAAAGGATTTCCTGCCCCAGCTTGACCACATCACCTTTCACGCCAAGCTTGGCAGCCAGGGGGAACGGGTCCGCCGGATCGAGGCCATGGCCCGCGATATCGCCCCTTTTGTCGATGCCGATCCTGATGAGGCCGCCCTTGCCGCCCGGCTCTGTAAAGCTGATCTGGTTTCCGAAATGGTTGGTGAATTTCCCGATCTGCAAGGGCTGATGGGCAAATATTATGCGCTTGGGCGCTGCCACAAGCCCCCTATTGCCCAAGCCATCGAAGACCACTACAAGCCGCAAGGCCCCTCTGATGCGGTGCCCGCCGATCCGATCGCCATTGCCGTGGCGCTCGCAGACAAGCTCGACATGCTGGCAGGTTTCTGGTCGATCGATGAAAAACCCACCGGCTCGAAAGACCCTTATGCCCTGCGCCGTGCCGCACTTGGTGTCATCCGCATTTTGCTTGAGAACAAAATCCGCTATCCGCTGTCCATTCACGCCGATGACGATCTGCTGGCCTTCTTCGCCGACCGGCTGAAAGTCTATCTCCGTGACCGCGGCGCACGCCATGATTTGATCGATGCGGTATTTGCTTTAGGCAACCAGGACGACTTGTTGATGATTGTCAAACGGGTGGAGGCGTTGGGCGCTTTTCTTGCCACACCCGATGGTGAAAACCTATTGGCTGGCGTCAAACGCGCATCGAATATTCTGCGCATCGAAGAGAAGAAAGAGGGGCGAAGTTTTGAGGCTGCGCCGAACCCGGAGCTGCTGCAACAGCCAGAAGAAAAGGCCCTGTTTGAGGCGGTCATCACGGTTTCAGAAACCGCGGGGGCTGCGATTGACAGGGAAGATTTCGAGGCCGCCATGGCGGAATTGGCGAAGCTGCGCGCACCGGTTGATGCTTTTTTCGATCAGGTCACGGTGAACGCCGATGATCCGGCCTTGCGTGAAAACCGTCTCCGTCTGCTCAATCAAATCCGCCAAGCCACACGCAAGGTTGCCGATTTTTCCAGAATCGCGGGTTGATCCACATAGGCATTCAACGCGCAAAAGAGCGCCAATATGAAAGAGGCCATGACCTTGACACACATTCCACGCAATGAATGTAATATCAACGACTCTTAGTATAGTACTGCTGGTATCATTCACTTGGAATCCTAACCATTCGCGCAACTAGAAAAGAGAACGCAATGTTCACAGCTTTTGTCATCTATCCCCTTATTGCCCTCATTGCCGCGATTGCGGCCGACCGCATGGCCGACAAACGCAATCGTCATCGCCTGTTTTGGATGAGCGCCAGCCTGCTGTTCCCGCCGATGGCAATATTGCTTTACGCCTTGAAAGTCAGACCCCCCGAAAAACGCCCACGCTATGACCACCACGATGATGATGATTTACGGGATTTCATGCGTGACTAATACCAGCGGGATTTATCATTGACCCCTGACGTTTTTCGTATCCCTTTGGACTTTTTGCATTGATTGAACGGGATACGAATGAAGGTCAGGGGCCTGCTGGTATACCCTTTTTTTCGCGAAAACAAGGAAGCTTGTACCGAGAAAGGCTTGAAAACACGGCACGGGCTGCTTGACACCTTTTACCTTTTTCATAACTTAAAAAGAAAGGTGTCAAGCCCTTACCGTTGTATATGTTCAAAGCCCAAATAGCGTGTTCTCCACCTTTAATTAGAACGGAACAGGCTCAACCTTTATTGCCGCTCTTCAAGGATGGTGTATAAAGTTTCTGGAAAGTCTCCGTCACCGCCGCCCGTTTGGCGATATAGAAAATATGCCGCCCGATCTTCTTGACACGTTTCAGGCTATGGCGCCACTCCGGTGAGACATAGGTCGCATGATAGTGAGTGGCATAGCCAATATCATCGAGCCAAACTTCACCACCGGTAACCTGTCGGGCGATGCGTTTTGACATTTCCCATTGGGCCTTGTTCGATGGCCGGTCGGCCTGACCATCACAGGCAAAAGAGAACTGACAAGCATTCTTGCGATGTTCCCCCTGAAAAATCACCCCGCAAATGGTGTCTGGGAATTCTGGACTGCGCACCCTATTCATAATGACTTGGGCCACCGCCAACTGTCCCCGGATGGGTTCCCCACGGGCTTCGAAATAAATCGCAGTTGTCAGGCAACGCATCTCACGGCGGCGAAACTCTTCCTCGGTCAAACCGCCAAAGGCGCGCCCCGACTGTAACAGGCGTGGCCGCATTGCCGCCTGACGAATCGCCAATTTCTCCGCTTCATACGGATCGAGCCGCCGGCCATTGTGATTGCGCCCTTCAGGAAGTTCCGGCAGACCGGTCGCTGCGGCAATCACCAAAGGCGATTTGATTGCCTGGGCATAAGGGGCTGAATGCCCGCCCATATTGGCGCTTGCCATCGCCTGTTGTTGCGGCGCCAAATCCAATCGATCACTTTTGCCACGGTAACGAATGCGTGCGGTCTTGATCCCGCCTGGGGAATAAAGCTTTTTCCGGGCGAGAAATTCTTTGCCCGGATCGCGCCTGGTTTTATTGATCGTCGTGGTCTGGAAAAGATCCGCCCGCGGTCCTTTGCCCCGTTGGTTGAAGAGAAACGCCGCCCGAAACGGCACGGGTTGACGCGTGAAACTGCCAACGGGCGTATGGAAATAACGGGGCAAATTCCTGACTTTGACCGTCTCATTGACACCGGCTGGATCATCAAGACCAAGCGTTGCCTTAATCCGCTGCTTCAACTCCGTTCCAAACGGAATTTCATCAATAAGTTCAAGATGCCCGGCAAGATAGCCAAATCCCAACACAGGCAAGGTTGCCACCGCCAGAACGGCATGCCCCAACTTACTGTTTTCCCGTTTCCCCGTTGTCATAATTCTTTACTCAACACCAACTTTAGACGCCAAGTTTGCAACGCGTCCTTATTTCAAGACGATACGCAATAAACAACTTGAAACAAACAGATGGAAAAGGAGCTGCCTATTTTATCACCACAAGTCTTACTGATCATCAAAACAATGGGCTCCTTATCACAGAAAAACATTCAACATTCGAAAGTTATAAATTTTATTAATCTCTACACATCATGTCGAAATTTACATGTAATGATTAATAAATTCAACTTCATGACGACTTTCAAAACACCTCAAAAAAAATGTAATAAGAAAAAGCGTTATGAAAGCTGTCATTCACTGCAGAGACTTGAGATATATGATCGCTCAAAGGCCTGCCTCATGAACTCGCGCTGTCTCAAACGGTTTCACCATCATCCGCACTATGGCGATGAATAGCGGAAAAATTATGTTCCCTTGCCGTTTTCAGTTTCAAAAGCGCTTCCTCAACCATCGCCCCTGTCGCGCAAAAGGCTTGCTTGGGCTGCCGCCAATCGCGCCACAGGAACACGAAACGGCGAACATGAAATATAGGCCAGATCGAGCGCTTCAAAAAAACGGATGGATTGGGGATCGCCGCCATGTTCACCACAAATGCCAAGTGTGATACCGGGCTTGCGCTCACGGCTGCGCTCAGTGGCTTCCGTCAACAAGGTGCCAACGCCAGCTTTGTCGAGCACCACAAAGGGATCGGTTTCCCATACGCCACGGGACAGATAATCGCTCAAGAACTTGGCGGCGTCATCACGGCTTATCCCTAAAACCATCTGCGTCAAGTCATTGGTGCCAAAGCTCAAAAAATCTGCGCTGTCGCTTAGATCATCGGCTCGCAAGGCGGCCCGCGGCACTTCAATCATCGCCCCCACCCGATAGGACAGTTCGATACCATGCTGCTTTGCAACCTCTGCCGCCACATCGTCGATGACGGCCCGGACCAGATCAAATTCGGACCGCATCGCCACAAAGGGCACCATGATTTCAATTTCACTGCGCCTTTTGATCCGTTTTTCCACCTCAATGGCAGCTTCGAAAATGGCCCGAGCCTGCATGCGCGGGATCTCGGGATAGGTGATCGCCAACCGGCACCCGCGATGCCCAAGCATCGGATTGGATTCCTTCAGCTCAGCAATCCGCCGCCGCAAGCGAACATCAGAAATGCCCATACGATCGGCAACATTACGCACGTCATCTTCCAGACGTGGCAAAAATTCATGCAATGGCGGATCAAACAGCCGAATGGTTACTGGCCGTCCCGCCATGATCTCGAACAGGTTGGTCAATTCACGTTGCTGAAGCAACGCCAGCTGGTCCAAGGCGCTTTTACGATCTTGCTCTGTTTCCGCCAAGATCATGCGGCGAATGGCAATCAATCCCGCCGGCTCAAAGAACATATGCTCCGTGCGGCACAAGCCCAAACCTTCCGCCCCGAAACGGCGCGCCTGGCGTAACTCCCGGGGCATCTCCGCATTGGCGCGAACCTGCATCCGGCGGAATTCATCGGCCCAACTCATCAGTGTGGCAAAAGAGCCGGAAAGTTCCGGATGATGCATCCGGGCGCTGCCTGCTAAAACGGCCCCGGTCTTGCCATCGATGGTGATCTCATCCCCCGCCTTGAAACGCTTGCCCGCAATATTGAGAACCTTGCGCACAGCATCGATTTCAACCCCAGCGGCGCCAGTGACACAAGGCTTTCCCATCCCCCGCGCCATCACCGCGGCATGGCTGCTCATCCCGCCACGGCTGGTCAATACACCACTGGCAGCCGACATCGCTTGCACATCTTTGGGACCGGTCTCCTTGCAAACAAAAATCGCGCCACGTCCTTGGGCTGCCAAACGTTGCGCCTCGCCAACATCAAAGACAATAGCCCCGCTCGCCGCCCCAGGAGCCGCTGGAATGCCACGGGTCAGCACGGTTATGTCCTGGTCCGGATCCAAGGTCGGATGCAACAAGGGATCAAGGCTGTCAGGCGAAACCCGCAGCACCGCCATCTGTCTTGAAATCAGCCCTTCCTGGGCCAATTCCACCGCAATCCGGATCGCCGCCTTGCTGGAACGTTGGGCTGGTTGAGTCTGCAATAAGAACAACTTCCCCTTTTCAACGGTAAACTCGACAAATTGCGCATCCTTGAAATGCTGCTCCAAACGCTTGGCAATCTCACCAATTTGCCGATAGAGCTCGGGCCGCCACTCTTCAAATGAGGGCCTCTCACCCCCGCCCACGGTTTCCCCACGCCGCAAACAGGCCGGCGCTTTGAGACCGTGGAACAAATCAATTCCCTGCGCATCGATCAGATAACGTCCCGAGAGACATTTGCGGCCGGTTTCGATATCGCGCGTGTTGAAATAGCCGGTGGCACAATCCTCACCGCAATCGCCAAACACCATCTGTTGGATCGTGATCGCCGTGCCCCATTCATGCGGAATGCCCGCCACTTTGCGCGCGATTGCGGTATGCTCATCATCCCAGGCTGCAAAACCAGCCGCAATGGCCCGCCATAGCTGCTCATAAGGATCTTGCGGAAAGGGCGTATCGGTGTGTTTTTCAACCACCGCCTTGAAATGCTTCACGATCTGCTGCAGGTCATCCGTGGAAAGCTGGGCATTGGGCGGCAGCCCCCGGGATAAGCGATAATCATCGAGGACCCGTTCAAAGATCGCGGGCCGGATACCAAGGACAATATCCGCATAGGATTGAATGAAACGGCGATAGCTCCGCAAGACGTACCGGCATCTCTCAGGCTGCTGGTTTTGAGCGGCAAGAGCTGCTGCCACCGTCTCGTCATTCAGCCCAAGATCGAGCACGGTTTCGATCAGCCCCGGCATGGGCACTCTGGCACCTGGGCGAACCGAGAGCAGCAACGGATTTTCTGGATCGCCAAATGAGCGCCCGGTTTGCTGTTGCAAAATTCCAAGCGCCTTTTTCACTTGCGCCTTCAATCGTGTCGACAATTCGCCTTTGGCATATTCGTTGTGATAGGCGATTGTTGGAATCGTAAACCCCGGAGGAACCGGCAACCCAAGACGGCACATCTCGGCCAGATTGGCCCCCTTGAGCCCGAGCAAAGGGACATCATCGCGGCCCCCCTCTGCCGCGCCAGCGCCAAAACTATAAACCAGCTTTTGGCAATTGGTATCTTGCTTGAGCCGTTTTGGGCGGACCGTCTCGCTTTTCTCGGATTTCAACCAACTGTCGGGCAGGCTTACTCCCTTGAAAAGGCGAAGACTATGGTCTTCAAAGCGATGCCAGTTTGTGACAACCTTATTCGTTATCCGGCGTAAAGCTGTCGGACCATGAAACCTCACAGGCATTCCCAAATGTCAATTTCCCCATCAAAACATCTGTCACGGAAAACTCTATTTATACCAAACATTTATACCAACGTCCCCCTGAGCTTCATTCGTCTGCCTGCCGTTCAATCAACGCAGAAAGTTTCAAAGAGATACGGAAAAGATGAAAAGGTCAATAAAAATACCGCCAGTATTTTATATGTAAAAGTCTGCCCTGACACTATAGACTGGGGCAGTTCCGCCCTTACCTTCCATGGTGAGCACAGGCTATGGCCAGAAGCTGTTCAAAAGCCGGGCTCTGTCCATCAGACCAAATGTCGATTTTTACAATTGCCCAACGGTCTTGACCGTCATTTCTATACCGCTCATTTACACTGACCTTCAAGGGGAGATGGAAGCGATAAACGGTCAATGAAAACACCGGGGGATTATACCAGCGGTATTGATCATTGACTTTTTCATGCTTTCCGTATCCCTTTGAATTTTCTTCGTAAATTGAACGGTATACGAAGAAAGGTCAGGGGCCGTTGGTATTATACAGGAATTGGGGCTTTGAATAATGAACGGAACCGGGAGCATGAGACGTCGTTGACACTCACACCGCCTTGGCGATTTCATCTTTGCTTGACTGGCCAGCCAACCGCGCATGGGCTTTTTCGCGGCCGATGAGGGGCAACAGCTTTTTCAGCTCCGGTCCCTGTTCGCGCCCGGTCAAGGCCAGCCGCAAAGGCCGAAACAAGGCCTTGCCCTTACGCCCCGTCTGCGCCTTGATCGCCGCCGTCCATACCGCCCAAGTCTGTTCATCCCAGGGCTCAGGGGGCAAGAGTTGAGCCGCTGTTGCCACGAAGTCACGATCTTCGATAACCGGCGCAAACGCCCCCCTGACAATATCCCACCACGGCTTGACATCCTCGAAAACATGCAAATTCGGGCGCACCGCCTCCCAAAAGGCGGCGGCCCTCTCAGGGGCAACGCCAATCTCGGCCAGCCGTGCTTCAACCGCCTCATAGGGCAGTTCATGCAACAGGCGAGCATTGACAGCCGCGAGCTCTTTTTCATCGAAGCGCGCCGGCGCCCGGGAGAGTTTGGCAAAACTGAAATTGGCGGCCAGCGCCGCCATATCGGAAAAAGGCGCCACCGGATCAGAAGTACCAATGGTCGCCGCATGGGAGACCACCGCCAAGGGTTCAAAGCCCCGCTCGCGAAAGCTTGCCACCGCCAGCGCGCCCAGCCGTTTCGACAAGGCCTGGCCATCTGCACCGGTCAGCAGATTGTGGTGACCGAAATTGGGCGCCTCTGCCCCAAGGGCTGCAAACAGATCAATCTGAACGGCGGTGTTGGCGACATGATCTTCACCGCGAATGATGTCGGTGATGCCAAAATCAATATCATCCACCACACTTGGCAGGGTATAAAGATAGCTGCCATCGGCACGGATCAGCACCGGATCACTCAACGAGCCGATATCAACACGCTGCTCACCACGAACAAGGTCCGTCCAACAGATATCGCGGCGCTCGATCTGGCGCGGATCATCGGTGAAATTATCAAGCAAAAACCGCCAATGGGGCTTGCGTCCCTCCGCCTCCAAGGCCCGTTTCTCAGCCTCTGTCAAAAAAAGGCCGGCCCGGTCATAGATTGGCGGTTTGCCGCGCGCAGCCAGCCGTTTACGTTTCCGCTCCAGTTCCTCCGCAGTCTCATAACAGGGATAAAGCCGCCCCTGTTGCTTGAGCTTTGCAACAATCTCCTGGTAACGCGATATCCGCTCAGACTGGCGCGCTTCGCGATCCCAATTCAGGCCAAGCCAGCGCAAATCCTCGCGAATGCCTTCCGCGAATTCTTCCCTCGAACGTTCTGCATCGGTATCATCGAGCCGCAACAAAAACTGCCCCCCGCCAGCCTGATGCGCATAAAGCCAGTTATAAAGTGCGGTGCGAATGTTCCCAATATGCAAGCGGCCGGTGGGAGACGGCGCAAAGCGCACTTTTCGCGGGGCAGAAACGGACATAGAAGCAACCTGAAATATTGTTTTTGATAGAGGAAGCGCTAGCCAGATTTAGGGGCCTCGGACAAAGCGGCCAGACGGTCTTTGTCAACCGGCTTGAGTTCAACCGACTCGCCACAACCACAGGCACTGACCTGGTTGGGATTATTGAACACAAAACCGGCTGAAAGCTTGTCCACCTGGTAATCCATTTCGGTGCCGAGCAGAAACAGCACAGCGCCTGGGTCGATGAACAGCTTCACCCCTTTATCCTCAACCACCTCATCCATTTCAGCGGCTTGTTCGGCATAGTCGAGCTTATAGCTCATCCCGGCACAGCCGGATTTCTCAACCCCAATGCGCAATCCCGCAACGGGCTTGTCAGATTTCGCCATGATCGCCTTGATGCGCTCTGCGGCAGCATCGGTCAGCGTGATGACTTTGGGTTTTTCCATGAGTTAAAACCTTATCCTTAGTCTGCAAAAATCCCAACATGACACCCGATGGGCGGCCAACCTGCCTAACCTTGCCGCCTTGGCCCTGAACCTGCCCCTGCATTCATTCCATGGTGAGACACTCAGGATAAATGTAGCCCCTTACACTTAGCACTGCAATAGCCCATACCGCTAAAGTCAGAGTTCAGCTGATTTGAAAAACCCTTATTGTGCCCCTTATGTCCCTTACCCTCAAAAGCTTCCTGGAGGTGTGCGTTGCAGGGGAAGCTCGCTTCGGATTCACCAAAAGGATGGCCCGCCATCCTCCCGCCTCCATCGTCGCTCACCCCCATCGTCACTCGCCCCCAACGTCGCTCGCCTAAGAAAGGGCGAGGCAAGCAACGATGGCGCCAAAAGGATGGCTTGAGGGCAACTGATCTTTATAGGGCTTGTCCCATATCGTGTGGCTTCGGTTTGCCCCCCTTAAAACATATTCAGGGCGATTTGCGCTTCTTCAGACATCAAACTCTGATCCCAAGGCGGATCAAAGACCAGATTGACTTTGACGTCCTTGACATCTTCCACCTTGGCAACCGCCATCTGTACGGCTGCGGGCATGTCTTCGGCCACCGGACAGTTCGGCGTGGTCAGCGTCATGTCAATCGTGACATTCTTGTCATCGTCGATATCGATCCGGTAAACCAGTCCCAACTCATAAATATCGACCGGAATTTCAGGATCATTGACGGTTTTGAGTTGGGCCACGATATCGCGCCGCAACGCATTGAGCTCCTCTTTGCTCAGCGACGAGCCCGGCACCGGGGTGCCCCCTTCCGCCACCGTAGGCGGGCGCGGGCGCTTAGGCTTGGTTGGTTCAGTTTGCAAATCGGCTTTTGCAGCATCTTCGCTCATAGTCTTCGGCCTCACCTCACCAAACAACTCATGCAAAAAACATCCGGGTTTTTTCAAGTGCTTCCGCCAGCGCATCGAGCTCGGCTTTGGTATTGTACATCGCCAGCGACGCCCGGCAGGTGGCCGTGACCCCAAACCGGGCCATCAACGGTTCCGCACAGTGATGCCCGGCTCTGACCGCAATCCCATAACGGTCGATCACGGTTGAAATATCGTGGGCATGGATCCCCTCCAGCACAAAGGAGAAAATCCCGCCCTTGCCCGGCGCATCCCCGATGAAACGCAAGCCTTCCACAGCGGCCAGCCGTTCACGGCCATAGGCGGTCAGCTCGGCTTCATGGGCGGCAATGGCGTCACGGCCGATATCCATCATATAGTCAAGGGCCGTTCCAAGCCCAATGGCCTGAACGATGGCCGGCGTGCCCGCCTCAAATTTATAGGGCGGGCGGCCATAATCGATGCCATCCTTGCGGACACAGGCTATCATCTCACCGCCCCCCAGAAATGGCGGCATGGCATCCAGATGTTCCATTTTCCCATAAAGCACACCAATGCCCGAAGGGCCATAAAGCTTGTGCCCGGTCATGACATAGAAGTCAGCATCAAGCGCCTGCACATCGACCGGCATATGCACCGCCGCCTGGCTGCCATCCACCAGCACCGGAATCCCACGGGCATGAGCCAGCTCGATGACTTCGGCAACCGGAACCACCGTGCCCAGCACATTCGACATCTGGGTAATGGCGATCATCTTGGTGCGCGGGGTGATGCATCTTTCAAAGGCTTCCAGCGAGAACGCCCCGCGATCATCGACATCGGCCCAGACCAGCTTGACGCCGCGGCGTTCACGATGAAAATGCCATGGCACGATGTTGGAATGATGCTCCATCACCGTAAGCAGCACTTCATCGCCCGCCTCGAGTACCATCCCGCCAAAGCTGTGCGCCACCAGATTGATGGCTTCTGAGGCATTGCGGGTGAAAACGATATTGTCTTCACTCGGCGCGTTGAGAAATTTGGCAACCGTCTTGCGCGCCTGCTCGAAATTGGCGGTTGAAAGATTGCTCAGATAATGCAGTCCGCGATGCACATTGGCATATTCTTCCGCATAAGCCCTTTGAATCCGCTCAAGCACAATTTTCGGCTTTTGCGCCGAGGCGCCATTGTCGAGATAAACCAGCGGCTTGCCATTGACTTCCCGCGACAGGATCGGAAAGTCCGCCCGCACCCGCGCCACGTCGAACGGTTTGGAAGTGGTGGCCTGTGTGCCAGGCTGTTTGGGCGTGTCTATGATATTCATTTTATTCGCTTTATTTGATTTGCCTTATTCGCTCAATCTTTGCTCGCGGAGAGTTCAACCATGGCCAGCGCAACGATCACAGCAGCCCCCGTTACCGGCAGCCCAGCCAACCGCAGCTGATCTTTTTGAAAGCCTCGCGAATAGCCTCATCCTCGATCAGGTCAATCGCCTCATCGATAAAGGCGGTGATCAACATGGTTTTGGCCAAATCTTCTGGGATGCCGCGGGAACGCAGATAAAACAGCATATTCTCATCGATCTCACCGGAAGTTGCGCCATGACCGCAAGCAACATCATCAGCGTAAATCTCAAGCTCCGGCTTGGCATCGAACTCGGCCCGCGGCGACAACAGCAAGGCGCGCGCCATTTCTTTAGCGTCGGTCTTTTGGGCGTGGGGCCGCACCAGAATTTTGCCCTGAAAAATCCCGCGGGCCTCATCATCGAGCACCGCCTTGAACAGCTCGCGGCTGGTGCAGTGCGGCACCGCATGATCCACCAGCATGGTCAAATCACAATGCTGCCGGCCAAACTGCATCATCGCCCCGGAAATATCCGCCTGCGCCCCCTCACCAGCAAAGCGGGCATAGATTTGACTGCGCGCCAGCCCCCCGCCAAGGGCGAATTGAAACGCGTTATATTTGGCGCGCGCCCCGATCCGGGTCATCCAGGTCGAAAGATGCAGCGCATCAACCCCTTCATTTTGATATTTGAGATGATGCACCTCGGCCCCATCGCCAACGATCATTTCGGTTGCGGCATTGCGTTGGGCAAACGGCATCCGCCGATAGGCATAGGTTTCAAGCAGGGTGATTTTGGCCCCCGCGCCCACCGTTACAAAATTCCGGTGGGCGATGGCGATCTTTTGGGTCGAGCCGGTAACGGAAATCAAATGCACAGGCTTGTCGATGACCGCCTTTTCCGCAACGCGAATAACCGCCCCATCGGTCATGAAAGCGGTATTGAGCGCCAGCACCGGATTACTCCCAGGCGGCGGATTGACCTTGCCAAATTCGGCCCTGAACCAATCAGGCGGCGCGTCGAGGACCTCTTGCAAGGGCATCACCTCAAGGCCCGCCGCGCGATCAAAATGGGATAGCTCCCGGTTGAAACGGCCGTCGATAATGACAATCCGGTAAGCGTCCAGCTCATCGAGATCGACACCCAAAACATCATAAAGGTCCGTCTCTGAAACCGGCATGTTCCCGGTTTCGGAAAATTCCGCCACCTCACGTATGAGCGCCCGCAAATCGGTATATTTGAACGGCTCATTGCGCCGGGTCGGCAAGCCTTCCCGGTCAAATTCGGCAAAGGCTTCACGGCGCAGCCCGCGCACCCATTCATTGCCGGGCAGGGCGTCGAATTTGGCTTCGAACTGTGATTTGAGTGCCCGTTCGGCCTCGGTTTTTGTTACCGCTACGGTCATCCGTCTTCGTCCTTCTTTTTCAACTCTTCAACCGCAGCCCTCAAGCCGCCTCTTCGCCAAAATCACGGTAGCCGCTTTGCTCCAGCTCTTCCGCCAGCTCCTTGCCACCAGAGCGCACAATACGGCCTTTCGAGAGCACATGGACCCGATCCGGCACGATATAGTTCAAAAGCCGCTGATAATGGGTGATGACGATCATGGAACGGGCCGGTCCGCGCAGCATGTTGACCCCTTCGGCGACAATGCGCAGCGCATCGATATCAAGCCCCGAATCGGTCTCGTCCAGTATGCAAAGCCCCGGCTCCAGCAAGGACATCTGCAAGATTTCCATGCGTTTTTTCTCACCGCCGGAAAACCCCACATTGAGCGGGCGCTTGAGCAGTTCGGGCCGAACCTTGAGCTTTTCCGCCGCCGCCTTGACGATTTTCATGAATTCCGGTGTTTTCAACTCCTCTTCACCGCGGGCCTTGCGCTGGGCATTCATCGCCGCCCGCAAAAAGGTCATGGTGGCCACCCCTGGGATCTCCATGGGATATTGAAAGGCGAGAAAAACACCTGCGGCAGCACGCTCATCCGGCTCAAGTTCAAGCAGGTCAACACCGTTCCAGGTGACCGACCCTTCGGTCACCTCATAGCCGTCGCGGCCGGCCAGCACATAGGACAAGGTCGACTTGCCCGAACCGTTGGGCCCCATAATGGCGTGCACTTCCCCTGTTGGCACCGTTAGATCAACACCGCGCAAAACTTCCGTGCCATCTTCTTCAATGCGGGCATGTAAATTTTTGATTTCAAGCATTTTCAACTCTCTTTGTTCTAAAGAATACTGGCCGGATTCATCTACGACCGCTCATGCTTTCCGTATCCCTTTGAATGTTCTTTACAAATTGGAAGATATACGAATCATGGTCAGGGCTTGCCGGTATCAATAGAGTATCGATTGACAGGCCCTAAACAAACCAGGTCAGCCACCGCGGCAGACATCATCCCTTTTCAATCCATCCCTTTTCAATCCGGCCAACTCTCTTTTTATTCTTATTCACTTTGCCCAAACGATCCCGCAAAGTTTCTGGATGCGTCTGGATGGGTCATGGCGTTTCACCCTCAAATTCGATGCCGTCAAACAGATTGGCCAAATGTAACTTCATACCCAGATCATCCAATTGCAAAACACCATCCAGTCCTTCAATCAGATATTCCGGCTGCCAAATCTCTTTCCGGCGCTCATGAACCGTCACGCGCGGCTGTTCCGTATCCACCAGTAAAATCCAGTTCAGCGACGGCACGGTCTTGTATTCACCAAGCTTGACAAGCCGGTCGAAAGACATGGTTGACGGTGACAAGACTTCGATCACCAGCCGGGGACAGGCGGCAATCTGTTCAGAATCACTCATCACACCACAGTCCAACGTGACATCCGGGCGCCGCAAATTCCCCTTTGGGATCTTCACGGCCACCGCATCGGTCCAGGGACGGCATTGCGTGTCTTTCGCAGTGGCCATAAAGGCCGTAATGGCATTGACAACGATACGGTCATGCCGCCGCGTCGTGCCGATCATCATTTTCAGCGGCAACACCGGCACCCCATCAACCAATTCATAAAGCCGCTGTTGTTTCAGTTGCCATGCAAAAAACCTCTCCAGCGTCATTGGCTGTTGTTGTTGCTGCCCCGGCATCATTCGACACTTTCTTCAGCAAAACGCTCATCCGTTTCCGGGTTTCGGCCTAAAATTCCATTGGTCATTTGGGCAACACATCACAGACGGCGTTTTCAAAGAAGCTTCTGCGCGGTCACGATCAGCCCGGCCATGACCGCAAGCATCCCCCCCAGCTTAACCGTCATGCGCAATTCAAGCTCTTGCAGCTTATGATCCAGATCACTCTTCAGCCGGGCTTCCAGACGCTCCATATCCGCCTTCAACTCGGCTTCCAGGCGCTCAAAGTCACTCTTCAACTCGGTTTCCAGGCGCTCGAAATCTTTCCTCAACCCGGTTTCCAAGCGCTCGAAATCTTTCCTCAACCCGGTTTCCAGACGCTCCAGATCTTCTGTTTTCGCCACAGCCGCCCAGAGCATGTCGCGCAACAAATCCGCATGGGCCTCGGCCGTCTGCCGTTCAACGCCGGCTTCCTGCAAGCGTCTGACATATTCGAGTGTATCGAAAGTCACTCGCGTCACCCGACACTGCCCTCCAGCGAAATGCCGATCAGTTTCTGGGTTTCGGCCATGAATTCCATGGGCAGTTTCTGCAACACATCGCGCACGAAACCGTTGACGATGAGCGCCACAGCCGCCTCTTCGTCAAGACCGCGCTGCATGCAGTAAAACAGCTGGTCCTCGGAAATCTTTGAGGTGGTGGCCTCATGTTCAAAGGTGGCCTTGGGATTTTTGGCCTCGATATAGGGCACCGTATGAGCACTGCACTGATCCCCGATCAACAGGCTGTCACACTGGGTGAAATTGCGCGCGCCTGTGGCCTTGCGATGCGCCGAGACGAGCCCGCGATAGGTGTTGGACGATTTCCCTGCGGAAATGCCCTTGGAGATGATGCGGCTTGTGGTGTTCTTGCCCAGATGGATCATCTTGGTGCCGCTGTCCACCTGCTGGTGACCATTGGAAATGGCAATCGAATAGAACTCTCCCCGGGAATTGTCGCCGCGCAGGATGCAGCTGGGATATTTCCAGGTGATCGCCGATCCGGTTTCCACCTGGGTCCAGGAAATCTTTGAATTTTTTCCCCGGCAATCGCCGCGCTTGGTGACGAAATTATAAATCCCCCCCTTGCCATCCTTGTCGCCGGGATACCAGTTCTGCACCGTGGAATATTTGATTTCCGCATCATCGAGGGCGATCAGCTCCACAACGGCCGCATGAAGCTGGTTTTCATCACGCATCGGCGCAGTGCAGCCTTCCAGATAGCTCACATAAGAGCCCTTATCGGCAATGATCAGGGTACGCTCGAACTGACCGGTGTTCTTTTCGTTGATCCGGAAATAGGTGGACAGCTCCATGGGACAGCGCACGCCTTCCGGCACATAGACAAAACTGCCATCGGAAAACACCGCCGAATTCAGCGTGGCATAGAAATTGTCTGAGACCGGCACCACCGAGCCCAGATATTTCTTCACAAGCTCGGGATGGGTGTGCACCGCTTCGGAAATGGGACAGAAAATGACCCCCGCCTTGGCGAGCTCCTCCTTGAAGGTGGTGGCCACCGAAACACTGTCAAAGACCGCATCCACCGCCACTTTCATGTCTGAGGCGATGGGATTGCCGTTTTCATCCAAGGCCGGCTCGCCATCAGCCGCCCCCGCGCCAACCATATCGGGCTTTTTCACGCCAGCGAGAATTTCCTGCTCTTTGAGCGGAATGCCAAGCTTTTCATAAGTCGCCAAAAGCTCGGGATCGACTTCGTCGAGGGATTTGGGCGCCTCCATGCTTTTCGGCGCCGCATAATAGTAAATGTCCTGAAAATCGATTTCAGGATAGTTGAGCATCGCCCATTTCGGCTCTTCCATGGTCAACCAGCGCCGATAGGCATCAAGCCGCCATTGCAGCATCCAGTCCGGCTCGCCTTTTTTCTCTGAAATAAAACGAATAACGTCTTCATTGAGCCCTTTGGGGGCTTTGACCGACTCGATATCCGTCTCAAAACCATATTTATACTTGTCGAGATCGAGGCTTTTGACCTGTTCGACGGTTTCTTGAACTGCTGGCATCTATTCTTTCTCCACTTCAAACGCGCCTCAGGCCGCCGGGCGGCGGGCGCGAAATCTCACATATTGCTGTTCCCAAACACGCAAGAAAGTCTCGATATCGGCCTTATCGGTGGACCAACCGAAACTGATCCTGATCGCCGCACGGGCCAATTCTTCTGAAACGCCCATCGCCGCGAGCACCTCCGAGGGGGCCAGCTTGCCAGACGAACAGGCCGAACCAGCACTTACGGCAATGCCCGCCAGATCGAGCTGCATCAACAAAGTCTCAGCACGCATTCCCGCAATGGCAAAACATGTCGTATTCGGCAAACGCTCTGCCGCGGCGCCAAAAATGACAACCTCTGGCGCAATCTTTTTGAGAGCGGTTTCAAGCTGCTCTTGCAGGGCGCGCCATCTTTCGGTTTCGCTGTCAAGCGCCTCGCGGGCAGCCTTTGCCGCCGCCCCGAACCCAGCGATGCCGGCAAGATTTTCGGTCCCTGCCCGGCGCCTGTTTTCCTGCCCCCCTCCTGTCAGCAACCAGGCGTGTTCGAGGATCTCATCATCCTTTAAGATCAGCGCCCCCACTCCTTTCGGGCCGCCGAGTTTGTGGGCCGACAAAGACATCAGATCAACCCCAAGGGCAGCAAAATCGACCGGCATCTTTCCCGCCGCCTGCACCGCATCCGTGTGCATGAGACCGCCCGCCTGATGACAGATCTCCGTAAGCTCACGAACCGGCTGTTTAACGCCGGTTTCATTGTTGGCCAGCATCACCGAGGCGAGAAACAGGGGATCATCATCCTCTTCCCACTCACCATCACGCCCCGCCGCCGCCTCATCTTCATCGCCAGCCCCGTCATCGCCAGCCCCGCCGATGATATGGTCCAAAACGCGCTCAACCGTTGCCTGCATCGCCGCAGGGGTTATTTCACCCGCCTCATTGGCCGGAATGGGAATCAGCTCATCCGCCATGAACTGCCCCCCCGCGCGCACTGAAGCGTGCTCGATGGCCGAAACCAGTGCAAGGCCGCCCGGCTCTTCCAACTCCGCCCCGTTTTCCAATCCGGCTTTCTCAGCCCGTGCGCCGTCCATTCGCGCCTCAGAAGCAAGCCGGAAATGACGCAACACCGACGGCTCAAGCGCCATATTGTTGGCTTCCGTCCCGCCGGATGTGAAAATCACCTGTGAAGGGGCAGCGCCAACCAGAGCGGCCACTTCTTCACGGGCTGCCTCGATCACAGCACGGGCCGCACGCCCTTCGGCATGGACCGAAGACGGATTCCCCTCCAGATCAAGGGCTGCAAGCATCGCCGCACGGGCTTCCGGCCGCAACGGTGAAGAGGCATTGTGATCTAAATAAACCCGTTCACTCATGACCACACCACAGCCCCCCAACCACACCCGTTCATTGCGACACCTGTTCACGGCGCTCTTGTTCCAAATCCAATGCGCTATGCCGGGCCAGCTCGGCAAGCGGCGCCCCGAAACGATTGTCAATCACATCGCGCAGGCTCGCACTTTGCAAAAAGGCCACAATATGATCACCAAGCGCCTTCCAAAGATGATGAGTCAAACATTGTTTGCCCCCCAGGCAACCCTTGCCCGATCCTTCCGCACAGCTGGTCATCTTCACCGGCTCATCGACCGCCGCCATGATGTCGGCAATAAAGACGTCCGAAGCCGGTTTGGACAGCACATAACCCCCGCCCGGCCCGCGCACACTGGTTACCAGCTCGGCCCGGCGCAATTTCAAGAACAGTTGCTCCAAATAGGCCAGCGAAATATTCTGACGGGCCGAGATCGCCGCCAGAGGAATAGGCTCCCCGGCCCCATGGACAGCAAGATCAGCCATCGCCAAAACCGCATAACGTCCTTTGGTACTCAGCTTCATTGCCCCCGCTCACCGTTGCATCTCACCCGCTCACCCGCGCTCAAATTCTTTCGCTCACAACACCCAGCGGCTGATCGCTGCCGGTAATTGCTTTCCTCACCGCTCTCCGATCCTCCCAGCGGCCAGCCGTTTCCCCAGAAACTTCCTTCGCCAGAAACTTCCAACTCACCACCTGTTGCGGCTTGCCGCAATCCAATACAGGCCCATCAAGCTTGGGTTAGCCCCCTTATCACCCTTATGAATTGCCACCCTTGAATTGCCACCTTCCCCTTAATGAATTGCCACCCTATTGCCCACCCTTATGAATTGGCCCCTATGAATATGAAAGACTTGCCAAATCCGGACCAATTTGTGCTATGACGCTTCCAGCTGTTGAAAAGCCCTGCAGCAAATGATTGGGTCGTGGAGGCGGAACCTTTTTTCAAATCGTTCTAAAGTTGATGGTATAGAATTCCCGACTTATTTTGTCAAGTATTGGCGACACCTCCCGCTCAGGCGGGGCAAACCGTTGCCTGGAACAAAACCGGAAAATAAGTTCAGGACACGCCTAAGTTTCAAGAGGACGAAGACAAGACGAACCCCATGCCAGAGATCAGTATCAACGGCCCGGCCGGCCGTATCGAAGCCCGTTATCATCATGTTCCCGACAAGGAAAGCCCAATTGCGCTGATCTTGCATCCGCATCCGCAATTTGGCGGCACGATGAACAACCAGATCGTCTATCATCTGTATTATTCCTTCGTGCGCCGTGGTTTTTCCGTGTTACGGTTCAATTTTCGTGGCGTTGGCCGTTCGCAAGGACTGTTCGACAATGGCCCTGGTGAGCTGGCCGATGCGGCCGCCGCACTGGACTGGTTGCAGATCTATAACCCGGATGCCCGCAGTTGCTGGATCAGCGGGGTTTCCTTTGGCGCCTGGATTTCCATGCAGTTGCTGATGCGCCGGCCGGAAATCACCGGCTTCATTTCGGTCGCGCCGCCGGCCAATCTCTATGACTTCAGTTTTTTGGCGCCTTGCCCCTCCTCGGGCCTGTTCGTCAATGGCAGCGCCGACCGGGTGGTGCCGAGCGAAGATGTGGAAAAGCTGGTCAAAAAGCTAAAAGCGCAAAAGGGAATCGTAATCGAACATGAAGTTGTTCCCGATGCCAATCATTTCTTTGAAGGCAAAACCGAGGAATTGATGGAAATCATTGACAATTATCTGGACCAGAATGTCGGCCCCGCTGTTCTATAGAGCGCTCGGCCAAAGGCATTCAAAAGCAAACAAGCAAGTTGAAAACAAAATGACCAGCATGAAATCCCCCTTCCTCCAACTTTTATCAGAACGCGGCTATATTCATCAGGTTACCGACCGTGATGGGCTTGATTCTCTTGCCGCCAAAGGTGATGTTCTTGCGGGTTACATCGGGTTCGACTGCACCGCCCCCTCCCTTCACGTGGGCAATCTGCTGGGCATCATGATGCTGCGCAAGCTGCAACAGGCGGGGCACAAGCCTGTGGTTTTGATCGGCGGCGGAACGACCAGGGTTGGCGATCCCTCCGGCAAGGACGAAAGCCGGAAACTGCTTTCGGACGAAACCATCGAGGAAAATATCCGCGGCATTCAGAAGGTGTTCGACAAATTCCTCACCTTTGGGGATGGGCCGACAGACGCGGTGATGGTCAACAATCGCGATTGGCTGGACGGGCTCAATTACATCGAATTTCTGCGTGAATACGGGCGGCATTTCACCATCAACCGGATGTTGACCTTCGATTCCGTGCGGCTGCGGCTTGACCGTGAACAGCCGTTAAGCTTTCTCGAATTCAACTATATGATCCTGCAAGCCTATGATTTTCTCGAGCTCAACCGGCGGCTTGGGGTGCGTTTGCAGATGGGCGGTTCGGACCAATGGGGCAATATCGTCAATGGGATCGAACTTGGCCGCCGGGTTGACGGGGTGGAGCTTTTCGGTCTGACCACGGCCTTGCTGACAACCTCTTCCGGGGCCAAGATGGGTAAAACCGCCAAAGGCGCCGTCTGGCTCAATGCGGAAATGCTGTCGCCTTATGAATATTGGCAATTCTGGCGTAACACCGAAGATGGCGATGTGGGGCGTTTCCTGCGGCTTTTTACCGAGTTGCCGTTGGATGAGATTGCAAGGCTTGAACAGCTTCAGGGGGCGGAGCTGAATGAGGCCAAAAAGGTGCTTGCCACCGAGGCCACAGCCATGGCACACGGCCGCGAGGCGGCGGAAGCCGCGGCCCAGACCGCCCGGCAGACTTTCGAACAGGGCGGCCGGGGCGGTATGGCAGGCGGGCTCCCAACATTTGAAATATCCAAGCAGGAGCTTCAAGAAGGTTTGGGCCTGCTCAA
>WGBT01000046.1 GCA_015494185.1 Hyphomicrobiales bacterium
GTCGCTCACCCGGAAAAGGGTGAGGCGAGCGACGATGGCGCCAAAAGGATGGCTTTAAGGGCAACAGCTCTGTATGGCAATTGCCGCATATCTATTTGAATTACATGATGAAAACGTGGAGTGACAGCGTCCATGACGGGCAGGAAACGGCCAAGAAAATATCGTTTGTTCATTGTGTTTGGGGTTGTTTCGCTGCTTCTTCCCGCGCTGTCGCTGATGTTGGTGGGCAGCTATTATCTGTGGCAAAGTGGCTATTTGTTGCCTTGGGCGATTGCCGCTTTCATCGTTGCGGGGCTGGTTTATCTCTGGCAGCTGTGGTTGTTGCGTCCCGCCACACCTGAGCACCCTTCTTATGCGTCCCTGAAAAGTTCCGCTGATGCAGCCAAGCAGGGGGAAGTCGCCGAAGGTGAAAGTGAGATCGAACCGGACTGGACCCCGCGCGAAATCGAGGCCTGGAAGGCGGTCAAGGCAATGGCCGCCCAGATCGACCCGCAAACCCTCAAATCCCGCCAGGATATTTTTCAATTGGGGCGCCGCACGGTGGAGATTGTCGCCCGTCATCTGCATCCTGATGAAGCTGATCCACTGCTCAAATTCACCCTTCCAGAAGCTTTGACCCTGATTGCGCAGGTGGCAGGGCGCATGCGCCCGGCGGTGGAAACCTATTTGCCTCTGTCAGATCAGATCACCGTTGGCCAGATGCTGAAATTCTATGGTTGGCGCAGCTGGGCCAACTATGCCGCGCGCCTTTATGATGTCTGGCGGATTTTGCGGATGGTCAACCCGGCTGTGGCGATAACCCATGAAATGCGTGAACAGGCCTCAAAACGTTTGCTGAAATGGGGCCGCGATGAGGTGACACGCCGCCTTGCCACTCTTTTCGTTGAGGAAGTCGGCCGTGCTGCCATCGATCTATATGGGGGGCGTTTGGCAATCGATGCGGCGGAAATGGCCAACTATGTCTCGCCGCGTTCCCAACAGGCCATGAAAGCAGCCGCGGCAGCCGCGGCGACAACCGCCCCCGCCGGTCAAATCGCTGAACCGTTGCACTTATTGTTGAGTGGTCCCCCTGAATTGCGGCAGCCTTTGGCCCAGCTGCTTGGCGCCCAGCCGCGGCAAGCGCTTTTCGAGACGGCGGAAATATCTGATATTTTCGTTGAAAATTCGCCGGTCTTTGGCGAGGCTTGCATTCTCATCAATGCACCCCCACCGGTTGCGGAGCTTAAGACCCGCAAAGTTTCCGGCCTCAAAACCCGCTTTTCTGAACTTGTCACCCAAGCACTTGAGGCCGACTTCATTCTGTTTATCTGTAATTCGGCTTCCAATCCCCCGGCCAATCTGGCGGCCGCCATTGGTGATATCAACCGCGCCTTTAAAAGGCAGGCCCAGCGCGTTCCCCCTGTTATTGCGGTTGTGGTGGTAAGCGGGCCCGAGACAGCTGATTTTCAAGCTCAATCCCGCCAACAAGCCCAACAGGAATGGCGGCAGCGGTGGTCAAAGGAGCTGGGGCTGCCACAAGAGCAGATCTTATTGGCGCCTGCTCTTTGTTTGGCCCCCAGGCAGGGGCTCGATAGACATGACAAATGCGCGAGATTGATCACTCAATGGCAAGCTCTGGCGCCGGCCATACACGCCTCTCGCTGGTCACGGATTCGGACGGCCGGCCGCGCTGGCAAATTCAATATCGGCCGACTTGTCCGCCAGACTGCAAGCGCAGGGCGCGCCTTGATCCAACGGCAGAAATCGTCGTCGTAGATTGGGAAACTTGTGCACACCATTGGCGATGATTGACAAGGCGGACAAGGAAGACTGAGATGACAGGCAGGAGGGCAGGGCGCCCGGGGGAGGACTGGAGGACGGGAGAACAGGGAGAACAGGGAGGATAGGACAGAACAGGGAGGATTAGGACAGGACAGGCTCGGCCCGGAAGATGGGAGGCTTTCAGCGCCTCTTCAGAAAAAACGAACGGACGGGAAGAATTCCCGTCCGTCACATGACCATAGCTATAACCAATGGCGTAAGCTTGAATGCGTGTTTGACGGATAAAAATGGACCTTGCGTGATGAGACCCACCATTCAATGCTTTGGGAATAAGGTTCTCTTTCGCTCAAGGCCAATTCTCAACCGGCATCGGCATCCTTTCAGCTTCATCGATCGCAAAAACCTCAAGCCTTGCTTGAAACGTGAATTACTTCACGTTTTTCGCCATGGCTCCCATCATTTTCGCCGAGGCTGACATCATGTTGGCCATCAGTTCCGGATTCATGGCTTTCATCATGGCGTCCATCAATTTCGGATCCTGCATGGCTTTCATCATGCCTTCCATCAATTTCGGATCGGCCATTTTGATCATGGCGTTGATCGTTTCCGGCTTCATCATGGTGTTCATCCAAGATTCCATCATCTTGGGATCGGCCATTTTGGTCATCGCAGAGATCATTTTCGGATCCGTCATGGTTTTCATGAACGCCCCGACCAGTTTTGGATCGTTCATTTTCATCATGGCATTGATCATTTTCGGATCCGTCATCATTTTCATCCACTGATTCATGGTCTTGGGATCAGCGGCTTTCATCATGGCTTCCATCATTTTCGGATCCGTCATGGATTTCATCCAGGCATCCATCATTTTCGGATCGGTCATGGCTTTGGTCATGTCACCGGCCATTTTGCCCAGATCTTGCGCTGCAGCAGGGGCAGGCGCCATGAAAGCGGCTCCGGCAACATAGGCGGCTGTGAACACCGCGAGAGCGATTTTCTTGAAAGTCATCAGAGTTCCTCCTCTAAGCTATTGACTTGACTAGTTGATTTACGATTACTCAGCCCGTTGTACATGCTAGGCGACAACTCAAGAAAGATGAGCTGACGCCTCCACCGCCGGGTCACAGAACCGGCGGGACTGCCCAGCCTGTAGGCGCCGACTGGGCAGAACAAAGCCTTCGGAAATCACTACAGGGATCTCCGTTATTTGAAGAATTTCGACAGCCTTATATTGAAAACTTTAAGTGCGGCGTTCGTTAATTTATGATCGGCTCGGTTCAGGCCCCCCCTCGTTTGAGAAGTCACACGATTTACAACCGTCCGAATTCATGATCTCCAGCAGCTGCCTCCCACCAACAACAGTTGGCAACCGCTCATTCCCGCCATATCGTCTGCAATGTCGTCCTCATCGTCCTCCCAACCGGAATGTAGACTTGGGCTGCGGCTTTAGTCAATATCGAATTTTAACCATTTTTTAACAGTTCGTTTCGCCGCAGCGGTTGCGCAAATGGACGCAGCACCAGAATTCTTCTCGGCACCGCTTCATGTGCTGCTGATGTCATCAGCAGCACAACCTTAAATGATCTCTATCGCTTGACAGTAGACGCTTTGCGGGTTTTGCTATGAAATTGGAGGAATGACGGAATTAAAAGGTTATGGTTACGTGAAGTTGTAAATTGTATCGAGGGGGGAAGTCGTGGCGAGCGGGACCGTCATTTCGAGCTGGAACCGGGTTTGGGATTATCTCATGGGGCGCAACACCCTGATCGGGGTCGCCTCTTTCATGTTGCTCGTCATTTCGGGTTACGCCACCTGGTCTGGCATGACCGACTTCATTATTGGGGTGCAGGACGCCGGAACGGCCTCGCCCCAGCTCAAAAGTGTCGGGGGGCTTTCGGTCACCGCGGGCCTTTTGATCGTTGCGGTTGTGGTGGCCTTGACCTTTTTGATGTGGCTTTCCTTGCGCGAAACCTTCGGCGCTGAACGTACCTGGGGTGAACGCGCCATCACCGGCTCGCTTTATCTTTTCCTGTTTTTGTGGTCGGTAGGGTTTGGCTATGGCTTTTGGTGGTCCTTGATCGCCGGTCAAGAAGCTACCCGCACGGGGCTTGAAGGATTGCGGCAGGATGCCCGCACCGCTGCAGTTGAGATCGCGGCCCGGCTCGATGCGGTGCGGGTTCAGCTTGACAATGTCGTGAGTTGGTCGGAAGCGCAAATGCGCCGCGAGGAAAGCTCAGGCGGCAGTTGCGGCGTCGCCTCAGGGGCGGGCAAGGGACCGCTTTACAATGCCCGGCTCAGTGTCCGCGACCAGGTGGCTTCACTGCGCGACAACATCCTTCAAAACTGGCTTGCTCCCATTCAGGCCGACCTTAAGCTGCTGCAGGAA
>WGBT01000047.1 GCA_015494185.1 Hyphomicrobiales bacterium
ATGAAAGCCTGCAGCGAAGGGCGGCTTGATCAGATGGCGGCGCAATTTTCCCCTGAAGCGGCAATGACCGTTGTAATGGCCGCCAAGGGCTATCCCGGCAGTTATGAAAAAGGTTCCGTCATTCGCGGTGTCGAAGCGGCGGCAGAAGGCGAAAACGTCGAAATTTTCCATGCCGGAACCGCGCGCGGCCCCAATGGCGAACTGCTTGCCTCAGGAGGGCGGGTCTTGAATATCACCACCCGGGCGCCAACTATTCGTCAGGCTCATGAGCTCGCCTACAAGCGCCTTGCTCAAATTGACTGGCCAGAAGGGTTTTACCGCACCGATATTGGCTGGCGCGCCCTGGCCCGCGACGAACAAAAAGCTTAGGGCACAAGTCCTTCAAGGGGAAACCGGTTTCCGGATCAATGTGCGGCAAAACAGGCTTTTAGAACGACTTCACGAACCGAACGTCTTGGCAGAAAGACCCAAGACAACCTGCCAAGAAACCTGGGAGACAGAACCAACCATGCCAACACGGCGCCAATGTGCAGTCATTCCTTTTGTCACCATCAACGGCAAGCCCCATATCTTGCTGATCACCAGCCGGGAAACCGGGCGCTGGGTGCTCCCCAAAGGCTGGCCCAAAAAGGGGCGCCCTTTGCATAAACAGGCCAAAAGAGAGGCGTTTGAAGAAGCGGGTGTTGTGGGACGTGTTGGCCGCACCAAGCTGGGCCACTTCAGCTATGCCAAACAATTGAAAAACGGAAAAAGCGTCACTTGCAAGGTCGAAGTCTATCCGATGCAGGTCAAAACCCAATATCTCACCTGGCCGGAAAAACAAGAGCGCAAGCAGAATTGGCTGCCGCCCCAAAAAGCCGCCGCCCTTGTCGCTGAAAAAGACCTCTCCCTTCTGCTGAAATCATTCAATCCCAAGAAATTTGAGGCATGAACGAGAACAACGAGAACAATGGAACGAGCTTTTTTGCGAGACTCAAACCGCCTTAATCTCAATGATGAACCCGACAATCTACAACCGTTGTATTATCTCGTTTGTCCCCTCAAGACCATTGAATTTAAGACTATGGCGGAGGGGGTGGGATTCGAACCCACGAGACGCGTGAACGCCTGCCGGTTTTCAAGACCGGTGCCTTCAACCACTCGGCCACCCCTCCACGATAAGGTTATCTGTACTTACCTTGAGGTGCGACCACAGCGCAAGCTTTAATCGCAATCTTTCAGCAGGTAAAAGTCCCGCCATGAGCCGATGGGGACTGTATAAGCTTGGCGAGACTTCTGACACATTAACAATTCCTTAAAACTTCCCCCCACAATCTAGGCTCTGTCCATAAGGTCATCAAGGGCATCAGATCGCGCCCCTGCAAATGCCACCGCATGGACATCTTGCTGCCGCAGTCTTGCCGGTTTTATCGCGACATTAAAAGAAAGCGGTCCGAAGTGGGCGATTCCCGAAGTGTAGGCACTTCAAGAAGTATGGGCAATTCAAGTGTATGGGCAATTCGAGGCACCGTTTGGCGCAGCGTTTGTTATTGAAGTTGTCGTTTTGGCGTCGATGAGGAAATTCGATGAGTAGGGCGTTGACCACTGCAACAACCACTTCGGGGCTGGCCGTAATCGTTTCAGTGGGAATTGTCTTGGCGGGCTGTGCGGGAAACTTCGGCCGCGGCGGGGCGGGGCCTTCACTGTCGAAACGCGTTGTCAGCGAAGGGCAAAAAGTCCCCAAAGGCGGCGGCCGTTACAAAATCGGCCAACCTTACCAAATCAACGGCAAATGGTACTATCCGCGGGAAGATCCCAATTATGACCGGATTGGGATTGCGTCCTGGTATGGCAGCATGTTTCACGGCCGGCGCACCGCCAATGGCGAAATTTTTGATATGAACGCCTTAACGGCCGCCCATCCCACCTTGCCAATGCCTTCACTGGTGCGGGTGACCAATCTGGAAAACAACCGGTCTTTGGTGGTGCGGGTCAATGATCGCGGTCCTTATAAACACAATCGCGTGATCGATCTGTCACGTTATGCGGCCGATTTACTGGGATTTCGCAACAAAGGCGTGGCCCGGGTCCGGGTGACTTACTTGCGGCCGGCTCCCCTTGATGGTGATGACAGCTATGAACGCATGGTGCTGGCCCGTCAGCCCTGGCTGCGCTCAGCACAGCGGCAACGTCTGGCGCAGACGCGGCAACACTCCTCTCGTCGTTTTGCCTCCAACCGTTTTGCCTCTCGGCCTCAAAACAGGCTATGGCGGGACCGGGATCCAAGAAACCGCGCCCAACAACTGGCGGCAGTTCCCCGCAGTCAAGCTTATCATCGTTACAATTCAGCAACTTATCGAAATCCCACGGGGCTTTCTAGAACGCAGCCGCTGTTTGTACAAGTGGGGGTTTATCAAATTCGCGCCAATGCGGAACGGGCGGTCAACCGGTTGCGCCACGGTGGAGCTGTTCGCATCGATCCCTTGATCATTGCAGGGCAACGTTACTATGCAGTACGCACCGGACCATTCATGTCGGAGCAACAAGCCCGTCTTGGGGTGCGTTTTGCCGCCCAATCCGGCTATTTCGATGCCCGTATCATCCGTTCACCTTATTAAAAGCTTGAAACAATTCAATGTTAACGAACAACAATGATATATCACCACTCTTGCCTTTAACGGCTGTGACAACGGTTGCTGAACAGGGGGCGAAGAGGTTACAATAAGAGCGAATATGGTCGTGAAGAGGGGGGCGCAAAATCAAGGGGCGCAAAATCAAATTGAAATGGGAAGCGGCCAAAAGTTTTTCGGCCCGGTGGGCAAAACCACGCCCCATGCAAACAACACAAGCAATGCGCAAATTAAACTGGATGTCGTTGCCAATGCTGAACCTTTCTTCCTCATTCAAAACCACCACTTCATTCTTGTCGCAACCAGCTGTGACTTTGGGGCTGGTGATTGGAATTATCATCGCAGCCGCCTTTGGCTGCCCTTCCCCGGCCAAAGCGCAAATTTCGGTCAAGGCCAAACAGGCGCTGCTGCTGGATGCGGATACCGGTTCGGTCCTGTTTGAAAAAAATGCCGACAAATTGCTGCCGCCAGCAAGTATGAGCAAGCTCGTGACCTTGGCGGTTGTCTTTGAGGCACTCAAACAGGGGGAATTGTCGCTCGATGACCAGATTCACTTTTCCGTCCATGCTTGGCGCACGGGCGGGGCCCCGTCGGGCACATCGGCGATGATGGTGCCCCTGAACACCAGCGTCTCGGTACATGAAATCATTCAAGGAATTGCAGTCCAGTCAGGTAACGATGCTTGCATTGCAATAGCTGAAGCGCTCTCTGGCACTGAAGAAGCCTTTGCTCAGCGGATGCAGGCTTATATGCGCAAGATTGGCTTGACGAAATCGACTTTTGCCAATTCCACCGGCCTGCCCCACCCAGATCATTTGATGACGGCCCGAGAACTTGCCCTTTTGGCCGCCCATATCATCAAGACTTATCCGGAATATTATC
>WGBT01000048.1 GCA_015494185.1 Hyphomicrobiales bacterium
CTTAAGGCTTCCAGGGTATTACATACGCTTGCGTAAATGAGGCGCCGCCAAAAAGGCGCGGAATGCTCCTTACACTTCCCGTCCGGTGGATGAAGCCTTTCTTTGCCGGATGTAAACCTTCTTACAGAACTTTCCTCACTTGCCCTGCCAAATCTTTTCTTCCTAGAGCAAAAATCCGATCACATGGAATTGGATTTTTGCTTTAGAATCTCGATTTGCCGCACAATTTATCCGAAAACCGGTTCTCACCTGAAGGACTTGTGCGCTAATCCTGTGAACGTGCTGCGGAAAACGGGTGGTTGGTTGGGGGCGGCAATTTATTTCGGAGATTCTCCAAGGTCATTTGCGTGGTGTCTGGTTTCTTCAGGTTGATGGCAACCTGCTGCGGGCTTTATTGTGCAGGCGGTGTTTTGGCTGTTTGTCTCTGGGGGCAAATGACGAGCAAGGGCAAGCCGTGACGAGATCTAGATAAGAACGCGTTCTTGTATCCAAGGGACAATCCGGCCAAGGACACAATCCAGGAGGCAAGCCGTCTCGATCTCAGCAGAGCGAGCAGATCAAGCAGCATCCAATCCATAAAGTGAGTGCAGCGTTCTGATCGCCAGTTCTTCATAGGCCGCATCGATCAAGATACTGATCTTGATTTCAGAAGTGGTAATAGCCTCGATATTGATCTTGCGCTCAGCCAAGGCTTTGAACATCTGGGCCGCCACGCCGGCATGGGAGCGCATCCCAACGCCAATGACCGAGATTTTCACGACATCCGTTGCGCCGCGCAATTCCTCATAACCGATCTTATCCTTGGCCTCTTCCAGAACCTGCATGGCTCGCGGCAGATCCCCGTCCTGGACCGTGAATGTCAGATCGGTATATTGGCCATCATGTGATACATTCTGAACGATCATATCGACATTGATATTGGCTTCTGCCAAAGGCCCAAAGACCGCTGCGGCAACCCCTGGCTTGTCGGCAATCCGCAACAGTGTCACCTTGGCCTCATCCTTGGCATAGGCAATACCACTTACAATCTGCTTTTCCAAAATCTCATCCTCGCTGCAAACAAGTGTCCCTGTGTTATCCAAATCGTCTTTGCCCGCAGGTTGGCAGTCCTCGGGTGCGGTGAAACTCGATCGAACCAGAAGCCTGACACCGTAAGCCATGGCCAGTTCCACCGAACGGGTCTGAAGCACCTTGGCACCAAGGGAGGCCATTTCCAACATTTCTTCATAGGAAATGCGGGCCAATCGCTGGGCTTTGGAAACGATGCGGGGATCGGTGGTATAGACCCCATCGACATCGGTATAGATATCGCAGCGGTCGGCTTGCAAGGCGGCGGCAATGGCAACCGCACTGGTGTCTGAACCGCCGCGGCCAAGTGTGGTGACCCGCCCATCAGGGCCAATGCCTTGGAACCCGGCAATGGTTGCCACTTCGCCCGCCATGACGCGAGAGCGGATTTCCTGACCGGGGATATCGGTGATCCGCGCCGCGCCATGGGCGTCATCGGTATGGATCGGGATTTGCCATCCCTGCCAAGACCGGGCGGGAATGCCCATCGACTGTAAGATGATCGCCAACAAGCCAGCGGTGATCAGCTCGCCGGATGAGACGATCGAATCATATTCCCGCATGTCGTGAAGCGGGGAAGCCTCCTTGGCCCAGGCCACCAGTTGATTGGTGTGTCCAGCCATTGCCGAGACCACCACGGCGCATTGATTTCCGGCATCGACTTCCCGTTTGACATGCCGTGCCACATTACGAATACGGTCGATATCGGCCACCGAAGTGCCGCCGAATTTCATGACCAGAAGCGCCATAGTCACCCGCCCGGTTTGCTCATTGTCCTCGATCTTTTTCCGCTCCCGCCGTTCCCCCGGCGCCTAGAGCCAGATTTTCCAATCACAGCGGTTTCTTAGCGGCTTTGAGGGCATCGGGCAACCATCGTTGCGATTTTTCAATGCGGTCAGGTCAAAAAGCCGCTAATCTTGATGATGACAAGGCCCAGCGGCGGCGGATTTTGATGCCATTCATGCCGTCATGCCGCTGACACGAATTTTTGTAAGCCAAAATTATAAGGTCCATCGCCAATGGCACAAACGCTTGATCCCGAAGAGGTCGATCATTTCAGCAAGATTGCGGCGCAATGGTGGGATCCCGAGGGCAAATTTCGTCCGCTCCATAAGATGAATCCCCTTCGGTTAGGTTATGTCAAAGCCCAGTTGTGCCGCCATTTCGAACGTGATGCGAAGGCCAAAACGCCCCTTGCGGGTTTGCAGATTGTCGATATTGGATGCGGGGGCGGGTTGTTGTCAGAACCCCTCACGCGTCTTGGCGCCCAAGTGACCGGTATTGATCCCGCCGAGCGCAATATTCAGGTTGCTCAACAACATGCCAAACAGCAAGGGCTCAAAATCGATTATCGTCATCTGACCGCAGAGGATTTGCAGGCCACTGGGGCACAATTTGATGCGGTCATTTGTCTTGAGGTGGTGGAACATGTTCCCGATGTACCGGCTTTTGTCCGTATTGTCGGGCGATTGGTGCGCCCCGGCGGCATTGCGGTGTTTTCGACCTTGAACCGTACGGTCAAATCTTTTGCGCTGGCGATTGTTGGGGCGGAGTATATATTGCGTTGGCTGCCGCGCGGCACCCATCAATGGCATCGTTTTGTCACGCCGGATGAATTGCAAAAAGCCGTCGAGCTGGCTGGCTTGCGCGTTTCCGACCGCCGTGGTGCCGTTTATCACCCGCTGTTTGATACATGGCGTCTTTCTGAAAGTGATTTGGACGTCAATTATTTTCTCACAGCTCACCGTGCCATGAGCGCCTAGACCATGGAAAGTCACACCGGTTCTTGAAAAAATCGGCAAACCGGTCTAAAGACAGATTACGGCTTCAATGAAATCATCACTCCCTTTCAAGCCGCCATAGCTCAGTTGGTAGAGCGGCGCATTCGTAATGCGTAGGTCGGGTGTTCGAGCCACCCTGGCGGCACCAAATAAAATCAATGGGTTAGGGGGAAGATATAGAAGGTGAAGAGTTTGCACATTGGCCAATTTCAAAAACCACTGGAACATTGCTGGGCAGAATCGACTTCAGCTGCCCCTGATCGCCATTAAATAATGCCACCGCCTCACTCACCACCGCCTCACTCATTGACCTATCTCATATTTTCCGTTATAAAAGCCGCAGCCGTAATCAGCTGCACCCCCATCCTCGTTGAAAAAGAGACAGGCACCGTCTCCGGTACCGATACTCGTGCCGCTGCCATCGGAATAACCA
>WGBT01000049.1 GCA_015494185.1 Hyphomicrobiales bacterium
CCACCCATAGATTGAGACCATTGTCAACCGTCTGGTCGGCGCGGATGCGAGAGACGAATGTGGCATAGTCGCCGACACATTCAACCGGGGTCACATAGCCGCCGTCTTCGCGCTTGTCGACCACCAGCAGCCCAGGGGCTTCGCGCAACACTTCACGGGCCCGCTCCACGGTGATCGGCTTTTCAAACTCGATATTGACCGCTTCAGCATGGCCAACGAAAACCGGCACCCGCACCGTGGTCGCCGTCAATTTGATGGCGGGATCGAGAATTTTCTTGGTCTCGACCATCATTTTCCACTCTTCCTTGGTGCTGCCATCTTCCATGAAGACATCGATATGGGGGATGACATTGAAGGCGATCTGCTTGGTGAATTTCTCCGGGGTCGGGGAATCGTTGACAAAGATCCCTTTGGTCTGATTCCATAATTCGTCCATGGCGGCTTTGCCGGCCCCTGAAACCGATTGATAGGTGGCGACCACAACGCGTTTGATACCAGCTTCGTCATGGAGCGGTTTCAAGGCGACCACGAGTTGCGCCGTTGAGCAGTTGGGATTGGCGATGATATTTTTTTTGCGAAAGCCTTCAACGGCATCGGCATTGACTTCCGGGACAATGAGCGGCACATCCGGATCATAGCGCCAGGCCGAGGAATTATCGATGACGATACAGCCGGTAGCGGCAATCTTGGGGGCCCATTCCTTGGCGACCGTACCGCCTGCGGACATGAGCGCGAAATCGGCCTTGGAAAAGTCGAACTGTTCCAGGTCTTGGCATTTCAAAGTCTTGTCCCCGAAGCTGACCTCGACACCGATCGAGCGGCGCGAAGCAATCGGATAGACTTCATCAGCGGGAAAGCCGCGTTCTGAGAGAATGTTCAGCATTTCCCGCCCGACATTGCCGGTGGCACCAACGATAGCTACTTTGTATCCCATGACCTTAAGACCTGAACTTTGTTATCGACCTGTGAAAACCTAAAGCTTTAAACTGTAAAAAATCCGCGCTTGACCTGACCGACAGTGTCGGGTTTGACGATACCTTCCGGCCTGCACCCGTCCTTACTTTCCATGGTGAGACACTGGCATTTTCGGCAAGTTTGTCAAGGATTGCAACCGCTTCGCGGCCGCCTTTGGCGGTCCTTGACAAACTTGCCGAAAATGCAAAACCGCTTACCATGGAAAGTAAGGACGGATCTGACGTTGTCTGGAGGGCTGTCTGGAGGTAAGTTTAGACTTTAATATATTTAATTTAAACCTTTACAGACATAAAGCCATCAGACCGTGGCTGATCTGCCCTTTCTTCCATCAAGCCACAACGGTTGGCACTATTGGTCTTTATCGGCCAAACCAACTATAGACTTTAACAAGATTTACAGGCCTTCCCTATGTTGTCCGTCATCATCCGCCCCATTGCCCCTTTTGTTAAAGTCTCCCTTAACATTACAGCACACAGCAGAACACCATGCCAAAATGGCGGCCGCGGCAACATAACGCTCTTTGCAAGAGGTTTCAAAAGACCGCCTTGATCTTGCCACCCATGCGGGGAACACTTACGTCTAAATATTGGGGAATGCAAGGCTTGCCTTGGGTAAGACGGCTCAAGGGGCGGAAATAGCGCTGTCGAGCAGCTCTTGTTCAAGGGGCCGCCTTGGCGCACCCGCATGAGTTTCAGAAGGTGAAAGAATTATGTCTATCGATAAACGGTCCAGTCCTCCCCAAAGGGGTGACAATCAAATCACGACCTTTGATCAGTTTTGGTTGCATTATTTGCGAGAGCATGCCGATGCGAAAACCCGGGGGCTGCATTTCACCGGTCTCGTGCTGGCGATTGCACTGGCTGTTGCGTTGCTGGCAATGGACGCTCCCCTTTATAGTCTCCTGGTGGTGCCCATTGTGCCTTATGGGTTCGCCTGGGCGGGTCATTTCCTTTATGAACACAACAATCCAACAACCTTTCATTACCCCTTATGGTCGCTGATCAGCTATTTCAGAATGTTTCGTTATTGGTTGATCGGACGGTTGCCGGCCGAGCTGCAACGCGCTGGGATTGTGGAAGCTGGAGGGAAACATTGACCGCAACCTTCCCCCAGCCTGGAGAAGAGGTCGAAATGGCTGGTCCTCAAAGAGCGGAAAAACAGGGAGATTGGCGAAGAGAAACATTGGGGTAAGATCAGGGGTAATGTTACATTTGTGCGTCAGTCTCCCTACATTTTACCGCTTGGGCCTTCAATTTTGCCAATGGGCTCTTTCTTTTCAAAGGGAACTGTGTAGCATGAGAGATGTGTTGAGACGTTAGCTTATAACATCTCATCAATCTCTATAAAAGCATACGGATGGCCGCAGCGCCCTCCCCGTGCTCCCCGTCAGCATTCAGGGCGCTTCTGGCCAAGAACGCATGAAGGACGTGTGGTAATCAATCGAGCGATTAGGTTCAGGTACCAATCCAGCAAATAGGTCGGGCACTATGAGCGCGCATCAAAACCGCAGGCAGGTCACACAAAACGGAGACTTTTTAAATGGGCAGCTTTTGGTTGCCATGCCGAATATGCAGGATCCGCGGTTTTACCGGTCGGTGATTTATCTTTGTGCTCACTCCAATGAGGGCGCGATGGGGCTTATCATCAATCAACGGGTGCCACATCTGAGTTTTTCCGAGCTTCTTGAGCAGTTGAATATTTCCGGGGAGCCGGAGAAAGCAGCGCCGAAAACTCTTACCGAAGCTGCTGAAGCAGACCCGTTTCAATCATCCGCCCAGCAGCCAGGACGGCAAAACACGGGGCGCCGATCGGCGGGCAAAGAAATCTATGTGCATATGGGGGGACCCGTCGACACCGGCCGCGGTTTTGTTTTGCATACCTCTGATTATTTTTCAGCTGACAGTACTTTGCCCATCGATCAAAGCATTTGCCTGACCGCGACCATTGATATTTTGCGCGAAATCGCCGCCGGCCGCGGTCCCGACAAGGCGCTTTTGGCTTTGGGCTATGCCGGTTGGGCGCCAGGGCAATTGGAAATGGAAATTCAGGCCAATGGTTGGTTGACCTGTCCCGCCACCCCTGATCTGATTTTCGATCCCGATCTTGAGCACAAATATGAGCGCACTTTACAAGAACTTGGTGTCGATCCCTCATTCCTTATCGGTGGTGCAGGACATGCTTGAGGAGGCAAGTCCCCCGTTTTGGCGTGATAATGTTTCTTTGAGTGGCAGAAAAAGGCAATTGACCGGGTGCGGTGGCGAGCTGGCTAAACCGATCCGTGACATATTTTGTCATCAATTTTTCGTGACGTAATTTGGCCATCAATTCAAAGTAGGGTTTTGATATGAGCTGGTTGCAGGGGCGCGAATAAAGGGGGGAAACCGTTACCTTGAGTTAATGAAGCACCGCCTCAGGCGGTTCAGGAGAAAGAAGCGGTCAGGAGAAAGAAAATGACCCAATTACTCTCACAAATATCGACAGGGCTGTTGCGGCGCTCCGTTCATATCCTAATGGTCGTCATACTGGCCGTTGGCTTCAGTGTTTCGTCAGCGAGCCAATCAGAAGCCGGACGCAGTGGCAGGATTATTGCGGGGGCGATTATTGGCGGAATTGCAGCGGCAGCCATTATCGGTGCACATCGGCGGCATCATCATCATGGTCACTATCATTCCTATGCTTATGCCGGTGTGTGCTATCGTGGGCCTCGGCGTTGTGTGTGGCGCCGGCATTGCCGCTATAACCGCTGGGGCGAACGGCGTTGCCACCGCCATCGCAAGTGTTGGCGTCCCCTCTATTGTGATTGATCCTTGCCTAAGGTCATGCATCTTGAAGCAAGCTAGGTATGAGACAACTAGAACACAAGTCCTTACACTAGTCCTTCAAGGGGGAACCGATTTTGGATAAATTGTTCGGCAAAGCAAGATTCTAGCAGACTGTTGTGGACTTAACCGAATTGACGCGGATGCTGCTCATTTCGCGCCTGAGAACGCAATAAAAATCTAAAAGTGGATACACTTCGTTGATTTTTATCACGCACTCAGTCCCAAAAGGATCTCACACCACGTTCAACCCGGAAAGCCCGACAGTCTGATAGAGCAAGATCCGCTTCCATGTGATCGGCTTTTGCTCTAGGGATTAGGGGGGCGGCCTCGAACTTTGGCATATTGAGAACTTTAGGCATAAAGAGAAATAGCACTCGACAGACGCTAAAAATCCTCTTATAAAGCCCTCATCTTTCAAGGTCGAACGGTCCTTTCAGCCCAGGTAGCTCAGTTGGTAGAGCAGCGGACTGAAAATCCGCGTGTCGGTGGTTCGATTCCGCCCCTGGGCAC
>WGBT01000050.1 GCA_015494185.1 Hyphomicrobiales bacterium
GATGAAGCATTAGCAGCATTGCGCGAAACGGTTTGTGGTAACAAGGCGGTTGTGATGATCGGACGGCCAGGCGGAGTGACATCCGCTGGCAGAGGTGTCTGGGTGATCGCATTTCCAGGATAGCCTTGACCGGAAAACCGCAAGGTCACAAAACGGGCGCCATAAGCCGCCCCCCCTGTCTTGACGTGAAGATCATTCCAGCCATTGGTGCTGTGCTTCCCGATCAGGATTGGCGGTTTGACCCGCTTGGTGGTTGATACCGGCACATAACCAAGTCGCTCACGGCGGAAAATGGTCAGCGCACAGCCCGTTGGCGCACACCAGCTTTCACCTGTAAAAAAGGCCAGTCCTTCCGGCTTGCCATCGCCATCGAGATCGGCTTCAGCCTGTATCACCGGGCCTTTTTTATGGCCCTTATTGATCCGGTAATGTTCAATGGCTGTGGCAATGGCCGCTTTTTCGGCAGCAGAAACCTGAACGGGAATGTTGACACTCTCCGGCGTCAGCGATTGGGCCGCTGCAGTGGTCAACTGAATGGGTTGGTTGTCCGGAAGCGCGCCATAAGTGGCGGGAGTCGAGCTTTGAGCCTGGCACCCGGCAAGCGCAGCAACCACAGCTAAAGCCATCAGCCCCTTCATCACCCCTTTCAAGTCCCCATACAAGACACGCCGCCATCCCATTACCGGCCCTAATTGATGATACCATGAAGCCTTCATGTTTTTGCTACCGTAAAAGTTACGAATACTCCCACCAGACTCACTGGACACTCCGATCATGGCCCGTTGAGGGCCGGGAGCAACTATTTTCGCACATTTGACTATTTTATATCATGGAATGGCGGAAATTATGGCAGCGAAAACGCCACACTGATTAAAATTTGGTTGTTGCCGGCCTCTTGCCGCTAGCTCACGGCGACATTCACCCTTTGCGGTTTGCCGGAAGACGCACCTGCCGCATCACGAACCACAACCTCAAAGCTTGCGCTGTTGCCTCCCTGGCCATTGTGCTGGAATACTATCCTGTTGGCCTCCAAATCGGCCTGGGTGAAGTTGCTGATCTTGGTGCCCGGCGCGCTGGCCATGGCGACATGTCCATTGGTTTCATTGGAAACCGTATAGGTGAGCTGCTCGGCCCCATCGTCCGGATCCACCGCGGTTAGATCCAGTGTGGTGATGAGAACCGCCTTGCCGCGGCGCACCGAAACCTGCAAGTCCCCTGCGATCTCAGGCGGAATATTGCGCACCTCGGCACTGATCACCCCGCCTGTTTCGATCTTAATCCGCCCATACTGCACATTGCCGGTAACCTCGCCATCACGGCCGATATGAATCAGATTGCGGATAAAAACTTCCCCCTGTAAAGTGCCGTGGATTTCCGCCGAAGCGGCTTTCACTGTGCCAAAAACGCGGCCGCCGGGATGCACAAGCAACTTATCTGTTTGGACAGCACCTTCAAAATAACCGTGAACTTCCAGACTGCCACAATTGCGAATTTCACCTTTGATAATGGTATCGGGAGAAACTAGAATAAGGCCGCCCCCCTTCGTATTCGCAACTGCCGGTTCAGAAACAGGTGCGGATTCGGTCTTCGCCGTAGCCGATGTTTCGGTCGATTGCTGAGACTTGAAGAATACCATAATTGCAACTTCCCCCTTTAATCCATCGCTCAATGATCCATCACCCCGTTCAGGACCCCATTTGCTCCAGTTCGCCATTTTATACGCTGCAATTACGACAAGCGTGAGTTAAAAATCAGCTTTGGCCGAATTTTTTTGGTATTTTCTTAAAATCTTGAAAATCGTTGATGGGCTTCCTCGCCAATCCGGCCGTTTTCCAAGGAAAGTTTGGAGTGGAATTGAAAGCGGCGCAATGATATTTTCCCACCTGGGAACGATGGCAAGCCTGCCCAACGCGGCGAAATATCAAATCGAGAGGATCAAGAGCCCCCACAAGACACCCTCCACAAGACAAGAGACAGAATACAGAATTGAAAGTCAGCAAGGTGAAAGCGCGTCAAACGGTAACTTCCCATGTTAGACAACACTATAACAAATGAGCGGCCCCAGCAAACGGCCGGGCAAAAATGGCGGGCTTATGTGATCAATCTGGATCACTCCACAGACCGTCTTGAGCGAATGCAAAAACGCCTTGAAGCCGCGCAGATCCCATGGCAGCGAGTGCCGGCGATACATGGCGCAACGCTCAAGCCTCATCAATATGCCGGCATCGACCGCAAGGGCTTTTTGCGCGCCCATGGCCGCCATATCGAGCCGGGAGACATTGGCTGTTATGTCAGCCATATCAAGGCGCTGCAGACATTTCTGGCCTCCGATGACGCATTTGGTCTCATCCTCGAAGACGACGTTGCCTTTGAGGACGACTTTCATCTTGTGATGGCCGATCTGTTGCAAAACACCCGCCATTGGGACGTGGTTCAGTTCGCCGGACGGCATCACGGCATGCCGGTCCCCCAATTGAAATTGAGCGGCAACTACCGGCTGGTCGCCTTCCTCACCCGGCGCACCGGGGCAGGCGCCTATCTGGTCAACCGAAAAGCGGCGCAAAGCTATATCGAGAAACTCTATCCGATGCAGGTTCCCTATGATCACGTCTATGACCGGGCGTGGAAATTCAAACTGAAGATCCGCGGGGTCCTGCCGCTGGTCGTTCGGGCGCAACTGCGCAAGGACAGCACCATTTTACCGCAACGTAAAGCCAAGCAGAAATATCGCAAACCAGCGGCCTATGTGCTGCCGAAATTTTTGTCCCGCAGCCTCAACGAAATCAACCGAGGGCTTTATAGCTTGACCCGCGGTCTGTTCATCCCGCGTTGTTCCTGGCCAAAGGAGGCAAAAGATGAGCGGCGCCAATGACCGCGCCCGGCCGCCGCGTGTTCCAAAACACCCCGGTGACGCGCCTCCCCCTTCCCGGCAGGCAGAGCTGAACAGGGCGGCTGCAGGCGCTTTTGCGAACACACCCACGAAAAAGGCGGCTCCCGCAGAGAAGGCAAATAAGGCAAATGGCGCTCCCCCGCCAATCGAGGTCTGCAACCTGCATAAGCGTTTTGGTTCGCAAGTGGTTTTCAACGGCCTCGATCTCAAGGTTCACCGTGGTGAAATTCTCGGCATTGTCGGGGGCTCGGGACAAGGTAAATCCGTGCTGTTGCGTTGCCTGATCGGACTGCTGCCCCCAGATCGCGGCCAGATCAAGATTTTTGGTCACGATGTGGCCAAGCTCTCCCTGAAACAGCGGCTTGATATAGACACCCGCCGCGGAGTGTTGTTTCAAGATGGCGCTTTATTTGGCGCGCTTTCGGTGCTGCAAAATATCCAGGTCCCCATGCGCGAACATCTCGATCTGCCTGAAAAACTGATGCGCGAACTGGCCATGTTGAAGCTGGCCATGGTCGGTTTGCCCCCTGATGCAGCACACAAATTCCCCGCAGACCTGTCCGGCGGGATGCGCAAACGGGCCGGGCTGGCGCGCGCCTTGGCGCTCGATCCGGAAATCGTCTTCTTGGATGAGCCGACCGCGGGCCTTGATCCCATCGGGGCGGCCGATTTCGATCTTCTCATTCGGAAATTGCAAACCACGCTGGGCCTTACCGTCTTCATGGTGACCCACGATCTCGACAGTATTTTCACGGTTTGTGACCGGGTGGCGGTCTTGGCAGATCAGAAAATCGTTCGCATCGGCTCCCCCTTGGCGCTTCGCCGTGATCCCGGCCATCCCTGGATCAAGGAGTATTTTTGTGGCATCCGCGGCCGCAATGCCAGGCTCCATCCCCCTGCAACAAAACCATAATTCTGCCGTTTTGCCATTCTGCCGCAGCGCAATTGCACCCCACCTGTGGTAATTTTATCATTTCATCTAAAGCCGAAGCAGGATAGATTGTCCGCTACAATGTAAAAAGCAGCTGATTGGGTCTTGCAGATCGAGCCAAGTTGGTTTGATCAGACACAGAATTTTAGAACTTGGAAGGAGCCCGCGGGGCGGTGTGCCGTTATGGAAACCAAAGCCAACCATATTCTCATTGGCATTTTCGTGCTGGCGATGACCGCCATTGGCGCGGGCTTCCTCTATTGGATGGCAGGTTGGGGAGCTGGCACCAAAGGCAAACATTACACCATTTTGTTCGATGGTGACGTCAGCGGCCTGACAACCGCCTCAAGCGTCTTGTTCAACGGCCTCAAAGTCGGTTCGGTCCGCAGTCTCGAACTTTACAAAAAAGATGCCCGGAAAGTTAAGGTTTTGATCACGGTCGATCCTGCCACCCCGGTGCGGGAAAATTCACGTGCCAAGATCACCACCCAGGCGTTGACAGGGTTTGCTGCGATTCAACTCACTGCCGGCACCCCTGAGGCGGAATTGCTGGTTTCAAAGGCGGCCCCGCCCTATCCGGTGATCAAAGCCGATCCCCGCATTTCAGCCAGTCTGACCCAAGCGGTTCCTGAAACTCTAAGCCATGCCAATGCGCTGTTGACACGGCTTACCGATCTGGTCGCCCATAACGAAGAGTCGGTGGCCAAGTCTGTGCGCAATATCGAAACCATGACAAGTGATGTTCGGGGGATCATTCAAGACAACCGCGCCTCGATTGATGCAACCATCAAGAACATCGAAGCGGTTTCACGGATGCTGCAAAAAAACAGCGGGAATATCGAAACCATCATTGAGAACACCAAGCAACTTTCGATGCGTTTCAACACAATCGCCGACAAGCTTGAAAAAGCGGTCGATGGTTTCAACCTTTATATGTCCAGTGATGGCAGTTCCCTGATTGGACAGGCCAAAGAAGCCATTTTATATTTTCGCAATCTGGCAAAAAAACTGGATCAGTCTTTGGGCCAAGGGGCAGGAGAAGTCATGGCCTTGGCGAAAAGGAGTCTGCGCGAAGTCGAACCTTTTATTCGTGATGCCAAACGCGCCTTTCAGGCCGTTGAACGGCTGATGTCGGAACTTGAGAGAAATCCTCAAAGTCTGATTTATGGCAAAAATGGGAATCAGTCGACTTATGCTTCCGGTCAGTAACAAAGAACCATAA